>JACKHF010000002.1:900000-994000 GCA_020639155.1 Phycisphaeraceae bacterium | reverse complement strand
GGCGAATACTGGGCCGCCAAGTGCCGTGAGTTGCCCGATTGTACCCAGGGCTCAGCGAGCGCGCCACACCAGCTCCAGCAATACGGGGTACGTCTCATTCACTCCGTTCGCTGGTCGTGCTATCACAGCAGGATGGACATCCGGCTACTGCTCACCGGCGTTCTCGCCGTCACCGTTGTACTGCTACTGCTGCGAGGGCGTAGCGAAGGACGCCGCCGCAGCCGCCAACTGCCTCCCATCCACCGGTGGCGGCATCGCGTCGCCATCAAGGAAGGCCATTATCCGTATCACGCACGGACGCATCTGCTGACCAAGAGCGAGCGACTCTTCTTCCGGTCATTGCAGGACGCCGTCTCTGACCGCTTCACCGTTGCAATGAGCGTTCGCCTGGCAGACGTGATCAACTGCTCGCGGCATGCCTGGTCCGCTGGGCATGGTGCACTCATCAGCTCCAAGCAGCTCGACTTCGTCCTCTGCGAACCAGAGACTACGAGGATCGTCCTTGGCATTGAGCTCGACGACCCGACTCATGGTCTGGCCGATCGCCGAGAGCGGGACGCATTCCTCGACAACGCCATGCGTGTCGCTGGAGTTCCGCTTCTGCGAGTCCCAACGGCATCGAGCTACGACATCGTCGCACTTCGACACGCCATCGAGGAGGCGATCCGCAGCAGAACGCCACGAAAGCAAGTGGCCTAACCCGCCGGAATCATTCAGGATTTGACCGATAAGTCGTCTTATCGGTCAACTTCCGGTACGCAAACTGCCCCGCTGCCTTGCACTCAGTCAGGCACCCTCCAGAACCACGTATCGCTGCCCGCCTTGACTCGGGAGTATGATTGCGGATCTCTTCTTGGCGGAACTGGGGTCGCACATCGACAGGATTGCCAATGGCACGAAGGAAGGCCTACACGAAGCTGGAGAAAGACGGCCAAGTGCGCCCCGAGCATGTTCGGGGCATGGGCGACGTGGTGTTCAAGGGTTTCCAGTGCCTCTCTCCCGATTGCCGCGAGTTCATCTTTGTGCGGGCCGACGAGATCGGCCCGGACTTTTCGATCCAGTGCCCGGCCTGTGACTTTGAGCTCGTCACGGGCGGAGAGACGAAGTTCTTCGACTACCGTCTGGTTCGCACCGAGTCTGGTGAGGTCATCGAGCAGGGACCGTTCGTCATCCTTCATGACGACTACATCACCGAGGCACGCCGCTTTAAATACTGCCTGCTCTGTTATTCGCTGAAACCGGTCGAATCATTCGACCGGCACGCCTCCCGAGCGAGCGGATACCAAGGCGAGTGCCGTCTTTGCAAGACGATCTACAACGGCATCAAGAACCAGTCCCGCATCACGGACCAGCACCGCGAGGCGGCCCAGCGCAGGCGCCTCTACCGGCAGCTCGCAGAGGAAGGCGGCCGCATCGACAGCCGGGTTGTGTTCGAGAAGTTCGAGGGCCAGTGCTTCAACTGCGGCACCGAGCTCGAATACTCGGACACCAGCCAGAAGTCCTTCCACCTCGATCACACCCTACCCGCGCGATTCCTGTGGCCGATGACCACGGAGAACGCCACTCTGCTCTGCGGCACGTGCAACAACCAGAAGCACGACCAATGGCCTTCCAGCTTCTACGACATGCCAAAGCTCAAGCGGCTCGCGGTCCGCACCGGCTACGAGTACGCGCTCCTGGCCGGGCCGCCTCGCATCAACGAGGACGCCGTGGCCGCCATTGTCGAGGATACGGACGGGTTCATCGAAGCATGGATTCACTACCCGGAGGACATCAAGAAAGTCCGTCGCCTCATCCGCGAGCACGAGAAGATCGACATTTTCGAGCACGCTGAGCATGTGCCGGGTCATCTGCGCGATCCTCAGGAACGTGTTGATGAGTCTTGAAACCGTTCGCGCTCGCTTAGTGGATAGGCTCGGTCAAGCGGACCGTGGCGACCGAGGCTGGTTTGTCGCAACACGAGTTCATGTAGCGGTTTCGTGGCTGCACGGAATCGCCGAGTTCTTGATGGATCGTGCGGCCGGGCATCCTGTTCGCCTGACGGCCCAAGACTATCAACGCCTCGCGGAGATTGCCGAGATCAACAGTCCGGACCCCGGAGTTCAGCTGCGCCGCCATCACCTGCTAGTTATGGATAAGCCGCTACGCTTGATCCAACGGACCGACAATCGATCTTGGGCCGAAGTGTCTCTCACCCCCCAAGGCGTCGAGCTCGCTCATGCCGATGATCCCGCACGCGTGCTAGAACGGTCCCTTGGCGCAATCCGCTTCGCTTGCGAGCCATGGTTTCCCCCGAACCGCGTGGAACAATACTCCGACTTTGATTTGCAGGTATTTGTTGAAACAGGTCGGGTCCTGGAGCAGTGCGATGGCTTTATTGACAGGGATGAGTTCGACTTCTTCGTGTCGCGCATTCGGACGCAAGGGGAAAGCTCGTGGGCTGTCGAGTGCATACGAGAATATCGAGGTTTGACGACTGCCGAGCAGCGGGCACTGCGCCGCGAAGTCGCTAATCGAATACCGGGCGACAAGGAATATCAGAATTGGCGAGATGTCGCCCTTCACACATTCTCGCTTTTTGCACTTGGCACTAGCATGATGAGAGATGGGCAGCGGCTGTTGCTCACCGAGGCATGGGTTGAGCGGCATCTCACCGCAGATGGACAAGCCGAAGTCCAAATCCCTGAAGGCCCGCCACCGCTACGAATGCCTGAACTACCCGAGGTTGAAGCACTGTTGACGCCGCCAGCGGCACCGGCCAGCAACGCCGGTGCCGACGGAGAGAGCTTTGTGGCGAAGGTGCTTCGCTCGCAAGGCTGGAGTGTCGCCTTCTACACGAACCGTCGCGGCTACGGCTTCGACCTGTGGGCACGACGAGGAGATCGAGCAATGGTGATCGAGGTCAAGAGCAGCCTCGCTAACCTCGGAGAGATTACTCTGACTCCAACCGAATACGAGGCGGCGCGGCATCATCGCGAGAGCTTCGTGCTCGCACTCGTGGAGAATCTCGGCGGTAGCTCTCCGCAGCTACGCATGATCCAGAATCCCTTGGAAAGCGTACAAGTCGAGCGTCGAGACATCGTCAGTTACGCTGTGTCACGAGCCGAATGGATTAGAGCAGCTGGTTTAGGAATCTAGTGAAGCACCAAGTAGGTGTGTTCGACGACGGTTCCTTTGTCCCGGATGCCGTGTGATTCGCAGTGTTCGACGCTTTCGGCGAAGATCTCGGCAGACGAGAACCAGGGCCGGGCAATCCGCCCGATCTCCTCCGCCATGTCGCACTTGCGGCTCTTGCCGAGGTGGAAGACGCACACGCCGCCCGGCTTGAGACGCTCGCGGGCTTGTCGAATCACCGCCTCATAGACGCGGAAGTCCTGCTTCTGACGCTCATCGACGAACGCCAGTGGGCGCTTCTTGAAGTCGGCGGAGGTCCACCCCGAGAACCACAGCCGCATCCAGTTAGCGAGATAGAACCGCGTGCTGTCGAAGAACGGCGGGGAGGTGATGACGGCGTCCAGGTCATCGACGTCGACGGGCCACAGGCCCGTGGCATCCTGGAACACTGACGTACCGGGCACGAAACCGACCGGCCGCTCGACGCTCAGCGAACGATCAACCTTCTCGGTCACCTTCTCAATCAATGACTTATAGACGGTCTCCCCGGTGGGCGAGAAGGGGGTGATCGGGTGCGACCGACGGCTCAGGGCATACGGCCGATTCCCGTGCAGTACATGAAGCAGCGCGGCAAACACGAGCGACTCGTTCGCACCAGTCGGCGGACGCTCCTGGAAGTATCGCCGAGCCAGGATCACTTCGTCGAACGTCTTGGGATGGAAGTAGTCCTTCAGCGGCCCGTTGAACCGAATCTGCTCGGAGGCCTCCCGTTCCGCCTTAGTCACGCGCTTCGCTCGAATGAACGCTGTAAGCTCATCCAGTATCCGCCGACACTCTGGCGATTCCGCCGGTTGCAGCTTGGCCATGGCGATCGGCACGGCCGCGGGACTGATGTCGAAGCTCCACGTCTGGACACCGAGGCCCGCCGCCTCAAAGGGAATGGTACCCACGCCGCCGAACGGGTCGAGGAGTCGGTCCCCCTTCGACACGAAGGCCTCTACCAAGTGCCGCGCGAGCGAGGGCTTCATTTTCCCTTGATAGGAGCAAAGCGAGTGGAGGGGGCTCCCCCAATTGCGCTTAGCGAAGTCGCCGCTCTGGTGAGGCAGAGCCTCGGTGAAACGGGTCCATCGCTTCGACCAAGCGGGCGGCTTGGTTCTGGTGGTCTGGCGCTTGGGGGCCTCGGCTGCCACGAGAACCTGTCGGAGGCCGACCCCGCTGCGCGACATTCGCCGCCGTAAGGTGACCTCTGAGTTCACCTTCCAGCTGCGCTCAGCGAGGAGGTCGGCGAGGATCGCCGGAGTATCCACGTGCACACCCGCGTACGCGGAGTCTCCGATATCAATGAGCAAGGGGGCTCCGCCCTTCACGTGGCCCGCCAACCCATCGATCACACCGGCCATATCGCCGAAGTAGCTGAGCACCATCTGGGGGATGCGGCGGTCGTAGGAGTCTTTCTCGAGCTCGTCCACAACGTTCTTCACGGCTTCGGATACGGGTTCCGTGCGTTTGCCAGCGGTCACATCGTTGATGCCCGCCGTCACGGTCTGCCGGCGAAACTCGGAGAGGTCTCGCCCGGTGAGAAGAGCTCGCAAGAACCAGAGCTCGATCTTCGTGTTCCTGTAGTAGTTCGTCCCGTTCAGGTAGGGCGGCGAGGTAACAACGGCGTCCACCTCAAGGCCTGCGCATCGACCAAGCCGCTTCGCGTCTGCCGCGATCAAACGGGGACGGTCCTTGATCCCTTCGATCCGGTCTAGGTCCTCCGCCATGCTTCTGATCCGGTCCGCGACCTCCACCACCACGTCAGCCACCTGGAGCCGTTTCTCGGCTTCGCCCTTCCGAAACCGCAGGTCGCCACGCCGCACGAGGTTAGAGGCAGGTATCAGAGAAGCAGCGGCGGAGATGGAGGCAACCGCCGCTGCTTCGGGATCGGTGCAGTCGATCGCGTCGAGCCACGCCCGCAGCCGGAGCACGGAATCGAGCGTCTCGGCCGGGAAGAACTGGCTTTTGCCAAACGTCGCCTTGTATGACGCCGACAGCCGTCCATCGGGTCCGTGATTCCGAAGCTCTCCGGGGAGTTCCTCGGCGAGGTCTCGCAGCCGCTTCCCGAGCAGCCGTCGCTTCCTCTCTCCGAGGGCAAGCACCTCCGCCTTGGTCTCCACTAACACCTGAAGCAACGGATTGAGTTCACAGTAGCTCCCGTGCGCCCCTAGACGGGCCACGGTGAGCGGGGTGGTGCCGCATCCCGCGAAAGGATCGAGAACGTGTTTGGCGGCAGGCGCGTACGCGTCCAAGACGTTCGCCACGAACTCCGGCGAGTACCCTTCGAGATACGGATACCAGTCGTGAAGGGGCTCCTCCACGCCGCCTCGGAAAGTCGCCTGAATCGGGTCAATCCGCAGCTCCGGCTCGACCGTAATCTCCGGGAAGCTCATCTGGCCGTTGCCCTTTTCCTTGGCGTGCCGCAGCCGACCTAGACAGAACGCATTGACGGTCAGCCCGGAGCCCTCGGCTTGCGTCTTCAGATCACCGAACGTAGTTGATCCGACCGCTTGCCGAATCTCCTCGCTCGACAGCGGGCTCACGAGTTCGAAAAGCTCCGCGTCCCCAGGCCCGAAAGCGAGCGTGACCTTCTTCCTCTTGGCCGTTTCGGCTGGGTGATCCGCGAAGTAAATGGACTTGAACTGCTGCATGACGCCTCCTCGTAGTGACTACCATACCATGGTAGTCACTACCACCTGCCTCCGCATCCCACAAGCATCTTCATGGAAACCGGGTCGTGTGCCTCCCCTCCCCATTGGCGGGCTAGCTCGAACCATCCACACCGAACGGCTTCAGAACTCGCCGCTTGAACCGGATCGAATCGAACGGAATCCGGGAGAACCCTGCCGACTTCCGCTCCCGGTTGACGGCCCGGACGATGTTCAGGAGCTGACGACGCACCGGGGCGTACGGCTCGAACGGTAGATTCCAGAGCTCCCGCATCAGGTTCCCCTCTGACCGATGCGTCGCCAGGTCCAGGAAGTACGCTTTCAGGTCTCGGTATGTCGATCGCCGAAGCTCCACGTGCACATGGTGCTGGTTCCTCCCGTGAGTCGTCGGCTTGCCGCGAAGGCTGATCGAGTACCCGGCGACCTTGAGCGGCACTCGACGAGCGTCGCGGATCTGCTCGCGCTCGTCCTCGAACCAGCGATGCCTGCCTTCCGTGGCAAGCATCACGAAGAGGCGTCCATGCCTGAGATACCGCACGTTCGCATGCCCGTTTCTCTTGCGACGCGCACGCTGCCAACGCGAAAGCCCAAGGTCGTACTTCGCCTTTAGCTTCGCATCCACTGACCTCGGGTCTTTCCCTTCCGGAATGCGGCCCATCACGTAGTACCGATACCCGGCGGTGAGTAGATTCGTCGCAATGACCTGAACAAGCGCTTCTCGTGACGTGACGACGTTGATGTTCATGCTCCTTCTCTCCCGTTCTTCTCTCACCGCCTGGGGTGCGGGTTGATTGATGGCTCAACCCGCGAAAGCCGAAATCCTTACTGGCGCGATTGGCCGCAAACGCACTGCTCCGCAGTACTCAGGCTCAGGGAGCACCGAGAGCTCGACCGCCGTTCAAGTGTGGGCGCATAGCAGCATCGAGCTGCTGTCACCCACAGCGGGAGCTCTCAAGTGCTCAACCATCGCCTACACGAGCGAACGCAGCACGCTGCGAGCACGGTTGCCGCAACCATGGCGACAAACCTCCGTGGTCTCGCAAGCGCACAGACGTCGCACGCGACCTGATTCCACAGATCGCGTGCTCCAATTCCTACGTGTTGCGCTTGCGCAACCAGAGAAACTGGTGCAGTGCGTCATGCACTGCACACCGCTCGGCCAATCCACCGCTAATGACAACTCCATCGCCAGATGGAACTCTCACCAGCCGTCAAAGCGCTTCCCAGGCCCAGCCGCTACTCGCCATGCGAGCAGTTTTGGCCGGAACACTTGTCCTATGGGGTTGAATGCCCCTCGCCACTTTCGTCGTTGCTTCCACTCGCTTGGGTTACCAGCCCAAACGCGCAAACGGACTGCGACTGCCTTGCCGCACATCCGCCCGGCACGTGACCGCGCCAACTTCTACTTGCAGCACACTCCCACACTGCGGCATTTGAAACACCTGGCTGACCACGCCAGGCACCGGATACCACTCCGGCAACCACAGTGCTTCCCGCTTTAGGTGTCGTCGTCATTCGAGTAGTCACGTCGCTATCCGGTGTTACCCAGAGGGACCAAGGCCGTGTGTACCGGACTCCCGCCCAGTCACAGTTTGCACTCATCGGAGTGATTTCAGGGGGCAGAACCAAGAAGCTCCCCCTTACCCATCGGCTTTGGTCTTTCACAGTTCGGCACCGTCTCTACTCGAACTCACTGGCAAGCCCTATGTGTTCGGGCCTCTCATCGTTGAGCTATTCACCGCCTGAGGTTTCGCTCAGGTCGCCGAAGCAGTCAGCTCCGGTTCCGCTTGTCGCCAAGCAGAAGCTCCCGACGCCAGCTCACGTTGAACGATGGAGTCGCCTCCACCGAACCCCGTTGGGGGATTTGGAGAATCACTTCTCCTCACCACCTTCAACCACACCGGCCTCAGCGAAATGCCGAGGTCTGTCAGCGTCGCCCACGTTCCGTGCGCGCCCGCGCATCGAATAGAACATCAGGATTACTCTCTCTGCGTCCTGCAGAGGGGATTACTCTGATGAGCCTCCGTTGAACCGGACAAGCGACTCTCATCGCATCCGGCTCGAAGAGCCACAACCATGACGGGCGGTAAGCTCCGTCCCCTTAGCCCGGTTGGTAAGACCGGGTTTGCCGGGCGGTTGTGCCCATAGGAGCAGTGTCTTCCTCGACGTACTCGGTCGATTGATGGCACTGACCTCGACTTGCCACCCTAACGCGAGGCGTACAAGCACATTCTGGTCGGTCCCCCTGTCCCCGGTACCTTCCGGGCGTTTTCCACAGTCCGGGCTTGACCGTCATCGGAACGCTGTTAGCATCAGTGCGAACACTCCCAGAGACCCTCCTTGACCAAGAAAGACCTCCAGTTCGGGAACGACAAGCTCGGAGCGGTGCTCCGCGCCCATCGGGTGGACAGTGGCAAGGGCCTCCGGGAGACAGCGGCCAAGCTCGGCATCGCTCCGGCCCACCTCACCGACATCGAGAAGGGCCGACGGGCTCCGTCCGAGGAGCTGCTGGTGAAGATCGCCAGGGTCTACGGCATCGGGGAGGCACAGCTTCGCTCCGGCTGGAAGAAGCCGGAGACCGTGGTTGGTGAGATCGCCAGTCAGGACGCAACGACCGCGGCGAAGGTCCCCGAGTTCCTTCGCACTGCCAAAGACCTGAAGCCCGAGCAGTGGGATCGCCTCATCAAGCAGGCCAAGAAGATGAGCGGCGAAGGGGGTAAGCAGTGATGCTTGGTCGCGACGGGCCATTCCTGCAGCCGAGTGTTGCTGTTCGCCGCATCGAGCAGCGCGCTATGGAGCTGCTCCAGCAGTGCAAGAACGAGCTCGGCATTCGCGAGACTCCGCTGCCCGTGCCCGTTGACCTGTGGATCGAGCATCCCCTCGGCTATGAGTTCGGCGTCTCTGACCTTTCGCACCTTGGCCCGAATGTACTCGGCGCGTCCTACATCAAGGAGCGCGAAATCCTCATCGACGAGAAGGTCCTGCAGCACGAAGGCCGCTACCGCTTCACGTGTGCCCATGAGCTTGCGCACATGACCCTTCACTCGAAGGTCCGAAAGGTCTTCCAGGAGACCGGCTCGGCACCAGGTGCTAGCGGAGACCGCTACGAGAAACAAGCTGATCGCTTTGCCGCAGCCTTCTTGATGCCCGTACCGCTTCTCGTCCGTGAGCTCTTTCGCATCGCAGACGAGCTCAAGCTCGACCGAGCACCGTGCATCACTGAGCTCATGATGAACACCACCGAATCCGAGTGGCTCTGGAAGAAGCGGTTCCTGCCGGCAATGACCAAGCGCTTCGGTGTATCGCTTTCTGCCGCGGTGTTTCGCTTCTCCGACATCCGACTGCGAGACGGCAAGGCGTTCCTGCCGGAGAGGCTTCGTGCCTCGATGTTTGTGCGCCCCGATGCCGACTCTCCCATCCGCCAGATGCGACTCGTCGGTGGATTCCCCGTTCGGCCTGGAAGTGCCGCCACGTAGTTTTTTTCCTCTCACTGTTCGCACTGATGCGAACGACGGACAGCCCGATGCCAGCAGACAACGACAACGCGACGCGACTTGCACTCACCGCTGAAGAAGTGGCGGAGCTGCTTGGAATCAGCCGCGCCCATGTCTTTCGCATGCAAAGCAGTGGAAGACTCCCCAAGCCCATCCGCTTGGGCCGCGCAGTGCGCTGGCCGCGAACAGTCCTCGAAGCCTGGCTTGCCGCAGGTGCCCCACCCCGCGATCGTTGGGAAGAGATGTCCACCGGCGCGTAGCCCCAGTCCCAGAAAGGAGCGCAACCGTGCGCCTCTTCAAGTCCACTTACCGAACACGCCAAGGCGAAACCCGCGAGACATCGAAGTGGTACGTCGAGTTTCGTGACCAGAACGAGACGACACGCCGCCTTGCAGCGTTTACCAACAAGCGCGCCAGTGAAGAGCTCGGCAAGAACATCGAGCAGCTCGTTGCCTACCACCTTGCAACAGGCGGGCAGACCGACCCGGCACTTCAATGCTGGCTAACCGACTTGCCGAAGCGAACCCGCGACAAGCTCGTTGAGATTGGACTCGTAAAGGGTGAACGAGTCGCGGTCACCAAGCCACTCCGCACGCACCTGGACGACTACGAGCGCTCACTTCAAGCCAAGGGCAACTCCGCCAAGCACATCTCGCACACAGTCACTCGCGTTCGTCGTGTGCTTGAAGGATGTCGCTTCGTCTACTTCGGCGACATCTCAGCAAGCAAAGTGCAGAGCTTCCTTCGAGGCCTCAGAGAAGGCGAGGATGGAATCAGCATCCAGACCTCGAACTACTACCTCCAGGCGATCAAGGCATTCTCTCGCTGGATGGTTCGAGACGGCAGGGCTCCCGCAAGCCCCATCCGTCATCTCACGAAGCTGAACGCCGAGACCGACGACAAGCGCCAGAGGCGGGCACTCTCAGCCGATGAGCTTCGTTGGCTAATCGCCGCCACTGCGATGAATGGCGAGAGGAATGGTCTCACCGGAAAGCGCCGCTCCCTTCTCTACCTCGTTGCCGTCGAGACTGGACTTCGAGCAGGAGAGCTTCGAAGCCTAACGCGACGGAGCTTCGACCTCGACTCGAAGCCGCCGACTGTCACCGTTGAGGCAAGCTACAGCAAGAGGCGACGGACCGATCTCCTGCCCCTTCGAGCTGAGACTGCAAAGCACCTCGCAGAGTCACTGGGTGATACTGATGCAGCCGAGCACGTGTTTCTTTGGTCCAATGCGACTCGCGTAGCGGAGATGCTCCGGGTTGACCTGGCCAATGCTCGCGAGGTTTGGCTGGGCGATGCCCCCTCACCCGCCGAGCACGAGGCACGCGAGAAGACCGACTTCCTCAAGGACCGCGACACCCGCGGCCGCGTCGTTGATTTCCACGCGCTTCGCCACACCTTCATCACCAATCTCGCGTCCGGAGGTGTTCATCCGAAGACGGCCCAGATGCTCGCCCGGCACTCAACCATCTCGCTCACGATGGACCGCTACACGCATCCCGAACGAGCCGCAGAACTCGACGCACTCACCGCTCTTCCCGACCTCAGCGACTCGGCGGATTGCTTGGCGCGAAACGGCACTCAGGGAGAGATTTCGGGAGACTCCGAGAGACTCAGCGAAGGTGAGCACGAAGACGACGAAAACCCTACCGGTACAGCGAGAAACCGCGATTCTCGTAGTGGGCCCGGAGGGAGTCGAACCCTCAAGGGGCGTAAGCCCCAGCAGATTTTAAGTCCGTCGCGTCTGCCGATTCCGCCACAGGCCCGCAGACACAGAGCATATCACCCGTTCTTTGCAAAGACTGCACGCATGTGTGCAATCCATGCGGTTTGCTTCTACACTCTTTCCTCGATATGGACGCAGAGACGCAGCACACAACGCAAACCACTCCTGCCGACGCGGCCAGATGTGTGCTGCGCGTCGACAGTGTGCGGTTCAGATATGGCGCGATCGGGCCTTGGGTGCTCGATATCAACGAGCTTGTGCTGCATTCGCGCGAGCAGGTGCTGTTGACAGGACCGAGCGGATGCGGAAAGAGCACGCTCCTCCAACTGATCGCCGGATTGATGGAGCCGAGTGAGGGACGGATCGAGGTCGCTGGTCAGGATGTGCACGGACTGGGCAGCGGTGCTCGTGACGCGTTCCGTGGCAGAACGATCGGGATGGTGTTCCAGACATTGAATCTGCTTCCGGGGTTTACAGCGATCGAGAATGTGCTGCTGGCGATGATGTTCTCGGCAAAGCCAAAGCGCGAGCACGGCGAGCGTGCTGCCGATTTGCTCGGCTCGCTCGGGCTGGAGCGCGTGAACGCGCCGGTCGACAGCATGAGTCTTGGTCAGCAGCAACGCGTTGCGGTTGCTCGTGCGCTCGCGTGCGAGCCCGCGCTTGTGCTGGCGGACGAGCCGACCGCGAGTCTTGATCCTGACAACGCGCGCAATGCGATCGAGCTGCTCCAGCGAGCGTGCGAGGATCATAATGCGGCGCTGTTGTGCGTGAGCCACGATCCTGCCTTGTTGTCGTGCTTCGATCGTATCGAGTCGTATACGAGCCTGCACGCGAGCGGGGAGGCACACCCATGAGCGTGCACGCGCGTGCGATGTCTGACAGGCAGATCGTGGTGCGATCAATGGTGTCGCGATGGTTCTCAACACTTCTGACTGTGCTGACAGTTGCTGTTGCGGTTGCGCTGATGATTGTGCTGGTTTCTTTGCGGTCGTCAGCAAAGTCCGTCTTCGAGCGCGGGTCTGGCAATATGCATCTGCTTGTGTCAGCCGACACGAGTCCGCTTGCCAGCGTGTTGAACTCGGTGTTTTACGCAGGGACACCGTCGCGTTCACTCGGATATATCGAGCAGCAGCGGCTTGCGCGTGATCCCCGCGTTGCATGGGCGGTGCCGACGCTTGTGGGTGACAGTTACAAGGGGTTCCCGGTTGTCGCGACGACACCGGACTTTTTCTCGAAGTTCAGTATCGACGTACGGAGTTTGAGCACTTCTGCGAGCGAGATAAGTACGTGGAAGATGCAGACCGGGAAGGTGTTCAAGAGCAACTTTCAGGTTGTGCTCGGCAGTGATGTTGCTTCCAGCACTGGATTGCAGGTAGGCGATCACATGTCGCTCACGCATGGGATGAGCGGTGCTGGAGGGCATGTCCACGATGAGTTCGTGTTCGATGTTGTTGGTGTGCTTGCAAGGACCGGCACGCCGCACGATCGTGCGGTCTTTGTGAGTCTGGAGAGTTCGTGGATTCTGCACGCGCACGATCGCCGTGAGCGTGAAGGATTGATCGAACACGATGAGCATGATAATCACGATCATCACGACCACGAGGGGCATGATCATCCACCTCCAACAACACTCGATGATGTGACACTCGACGATCAGCGTATCACCGCGATCATGGTGCATGGGAGAACGCGCGAGGGGCGAAGCACATCGGCATCGATCGGAGCGATTGCGGGCGAGTTGCGGTCAAACCCGCTCCTGACGGTAGCTGACCCGACCGCCGAGGTGAACTCGCTCTTTGAACTTATCGGCGGGATCGACATCGTGCTGCGAGCGATGGCTGGCGTGGTGCTGGTGTCGAGCAGCATCGGGATTATGCTCGCGTTGTACAACTCGATGGATCAGCGGAAGCGGCAGATCGCGGTGCTTCGTGTGCTCGGGGCAAGTCGTTGGCGTGTGCTTCGGCTGGTGCTCGCTGAAGCGATGATGATCGGCATTCTTGGGGCGCTGCTGGGGCTGGTGATGGCGTTTGCAGGGTCCGCTTTGGTGACGAGTGTGCTCCGGGCGCTAACGGGTGTGGTGGTGCAGCCGAATATTTCGGGGTTGGCAACACTTGGTATTGGTGCGGGTGCAGTGGTGCTAGCGACACTGGCTGGGCTTGTGCCTGCTGTGATGGCGTATCGCACGAGCGTAGCGAAAAATCTCAAACCACTCGGGTAGGTAATCCCACGAACACAAAGCGAGGAACGTGTGCGCACAAAGAAAAACCAGTGCTTCATGATGCTTGGGTTTCTGCTGGTGTGGATCGTCTGCGTGCCATCAGTGCGCGCGCAGGTGAACCGTCAGCACTCGGCGGGCTCACTGCTGGCAAACATGGCGAGAATGTTCTCGCCGGGTGTTGTACGGATCGAGCCTGAGGATACAGCCAAACCATCCTTTGCCGGATTCTTTGTTGGGCCGGGCAGATTCGTGACGAGTCGATCACTTCTGATGGATGCGAAGTCTGCAACACTGACACTCGACACTGGCGATACATTCAAAATCGAGAAAGTACTCTCCGAGGATGTCGAAGCAGATCTCGTGCTAGGGTACGTGGATGTGCCTGCCAAACTGCATCGCGGTTTGCGTGTGTCTCCGCTTGAACCGTTAATCGGCGAGGAGATCATGCTCATCGGTCCCCCGGTCGATGTGAAGGATGCTGAGACGGGTGAGGCTGCCATCGAGCACGCGATTCTTGAATCTATTGTGAGTTCACGTCAGACCGTCGGACAGGTCGCCGCACTCGGTGTGAAGAATCCAGCCATCACAGAGTCGGGCGTGAACAATGTCGGTGCGCCCATTCTGTCTATCGGCGGGCAGGCAATCGGGGTACTTGTTCGAGACACCCAATCGACCCAGCAGGTGATCAATCGTGTCGTGGCTGGTGTAAGTATTAGCTCCCTTGTTGAAACGCCAGGGTTGTCTCTTGGGGACTGGGCAGAAGGCAAATCGCTCGAAGCGGTAGTCCAAGCCGCGCGCGAGGCCGCGAGAAATGCGATCAGGCCCAAAGGATTTCAGCCTCCACCAGAGAAGTTTGCTGGGTTCGAGGTTGTGCCAGCGTCGATCGAGTTGCGAGATGACAGCGCCAACAGCACGCAGGAACTTGTGCTCGACGGACGCTTTGTTGTGACAGGCAAGGGAACTGAGGCCGAGCCGTATGAGATCCCGTGGGAGCTTCTGACCTCGCTGCAGGAAACGTTCAAGCCACGCAGCGGCTTGTCTGAGTTTCCCGAGCGGGTTGCCTTGCTTGAGGGCAAGTGGATCAAGCTCAGCGGGTTCGTGTCGTTCCCATTCGTGGTCGACGAGTCGGACGAGATGCTGCTGATGCTGAACACATGGGATGGCTGCTGCATCGGTGTGCCTCCAACTCCCTATGACGCGATCGAGGTGACGCTGAAGGAGCCAGCCAGAAACGAGGATCTGTATACCACCTACGCTGCGGTGAAGGGCAGGTTGCGCTCGGATCCTTACATGGTTGGGAACTGGCTCGTTGGGATCTATGTGATGGACGATGCGAAGATGTACCCGGCAGAGTTTGGTGGGATCGACAACTGATCGGCTGAGCAAAATCTTATATTCGGGCACCTCGACTTCATGACAACCCGAACCGTGCCGATACAATCACCTGCAAGAGGCGGCCCATCCATGACCGCGCTCCCTTTCGAGGTGGTTTCATGGTTCAGGACGGTCGCCCGGCGCGCCGCGGAAAATCCAGGATAGAAACACGGCGCATCCGACTGCGACGCCCGAGTGTGCTGCCGCTCGATATTCTTCCACAACCGAACGATGAGACGTGCGGACCAACGTGTTTGCACGCTGTGTACCAGTACTGGGGCGATGACATCTCGCTGGACGAGGTCATTCGTTCCGCAAGCTCACTCAACTCGCACGAAGCTGGCAGAGGGACGCTCGCGGTGATGCTCGGCACTCACGCGCTCAAACGCGGATACAAGGCGTCGCTGTACACGTTCAACCTGCAGATGTTCGACCCGACGTGGTTCGACGAGCATGGTAAGTGTGACTCAGCCAAGCTGTCGCACAAACTCCAGATGCAGGGGCTTGCAAAGCAGACAGGCAATCCGAGATTCCGTATCGCGACCGAGTGCTATCTGGAGTTTCTCCGTCTTGGCGGCGATGTTCGTTTTCGTGATCTGACCAGTTCACTCATCACAGGGTTCATTCGCGCAGGTAAGCCCCTCCTGACCGGTGTCAGCTCGACATATCTATACAAGTGCATGCGTGAGTTTGGGCCGAAGGACGACGACGACGATATTCGCGGCGAACCAACCGGACACTTCGTGGTGATACACGGATATGAGTCCAAGGGGCGCGTGGTCTCCGTCGCAGATCCACTTGCGAATAACCCAGGCTTTCAGCGTCAGCGGTATACGGTGACGATGTCGCAGCTTGTTCCTGCGATCATGCTGGGCGTGCTGACCTACGACGCGAACCTGCTGGTGATTGAACCCAAGAAATCAGAAGCATCCGGAGAACGGACGCGATGAAACCCCTGCTTGTAGTTGATCATCCAAAGCGTTGGCCGATCACTATCCCTGGTGCGGACATCGTCTCGTCGTACCAGTATCTGTCTGATCCGCAGTTCGCGCAGGGGCGTGGACGGAAAGTATTCAACCTCTGTCGGTCGTTTAAATATCAGGCGCTTGGGTACTACGTCTCGCTGCTTGCCGAAGCACGCGGGCACAGGCCACTCCCGTCGATTGCTGCGATCCAGGATCTGAAGCTTGCGCCCGTGATCAAGCTCGTCTCGCATGAACTCGACGAACTCATCCAGTCGAATCTGAAGCGGATCAAGTCCGAAGCATTTGAACTCTCCGTATATTTCGGGCACAATCTTGCATCCGGCCACGATCGGTTGGCGCTTGCGATCTTCAATGCGTTCCCTGCGCCGCTGCTGCGCGCGAAGTTCGAGAACGACGGGCGCTGGCGGCTTGTTTCGGTGCGCATCATCGGTGTGTCAGAGATCCCGGAATCACACCGGCCGTTTCTGATTCAGCAGGCAGAGAACTATCTCAAGCGTGTGCCTCGCAAGGGGAAAGAAGCTCCCGCGTACAAGTACGATCTTGCAATCCTGTATGACCCGAATGATCCCATGCCATGTTCCGACATGGCTGCACTGAAGAAGTTCATTGCTGCCGGGGAATCCATCGGGATACGGAGCGAACTGATCGAGAAGGATTCGTACGGGCGCATCGCAGAGTTTGATGCGCTGTTTATCCGTGAAACAACAGGTGTCAATCACCACACCTACCGGATTGCACGAAGGGCGCAGTCCGAGGGGATGGTGGTGATTGATGATCCTCAGTCGATTCTCCGATGCACAAACAAAGTCTATCTTGCTGAAACCATGGCTCGGCACAGAGTGGCTACACCTCGCACGTTGATCCTCTCCAGAGACACAGCCCTTGAGGGGGTCCGTTCGCTTGGATTTCCATGTGTGCTCAAGCTGCCGGACAGCGCATTCTCAGCCGGCGTGAAACGCATTGATACAGAACACGGTATCGAAGCACAACTGGATGAGATGTTCGAGAACACTGATATGCTAATTGCTCAGGAGTACGTGCCCACAGACTTTGACTGGCGCATCGGCGTGCTCGGTGGAAAACCTCTCTTCGCGTGCAGGTACGGCATGGCACCAGATCACTGGCAAATTGTCAAGCGTGATGAGGGCACAGTGCAGACCGGCGGAGCTGAGACAATGTTCATCGAGGATGCTCCGGAAGAGGTTGTCAAACTTGCCGTTAGAGCTGCGAACCTGATGGGCGACGGGCTGTATGGTGTTGATCTGAAAGTCGTTCGTGGTAAGCCTGTTGTGATCGAAGTCAATGATAATCCAAACATCGATTCGGAAGTCGAGGATGCTGCACTCGGCGACGAACTGTACAACAGGATCATGCAGCACTTTTTCTGGAAGCTTGAAGCTCGATGAGTACGTCACACACAGACTGGCGATTCCCACTTGGATTGTTCGATGCGTTCGGTGTCGAACTTGAGTACATGATTGTTGATGCTGAGACCCTCGATGTTCGGCCGATGGCCGATGTGGTATTCAAGGCAGCGGTGGGGCAGGACGTGAGCGATGTCGAGCCGGATGGTCCTGACGGCATCGTGTCGTGGTCGAATGAACTGGCGCTCCATGTTGTCGAACTGAAAACGCAGAAACCTGCATCTTCATTACAGGGGCTTTCAGAGCAGTTTCAACGTCATGTGGTAAAGATCAACACATTGCTCGAACCGATGCGCTGCAAGCTTTTGCCAACGGGCATGCATCCGTGGATGAACCCGGACACGGAAACCAAGCTCTGGCCGCACGAGAACAACGAGATTTACGCGACCTATGACCGTATCTTTGGATGCCGTGGGCATGGGTGGGGCAACCTGCAGAGCACGCACATCAACCTGCCGTTCGCGAACGATGACGAGTTCGGGCGGTTGTACGCTGCAACTCGTCTTGTTCTGCCGTTGATACCGGCGATCGCGGCGAGCTCGCCGATTGCTGACGGGCATTGGTCACCGATCGCCGATTACCGGCTTGAGGTGTATCGCAACAACTCCAAGCAGGTTCCCCTTATGGCGGGCCTTGTGATACCTGAGCCTGTGTTCACGCGCGAAGGGTTCGAACGCGATGTGCTTGGCGTGCTGTACAAGCAACTTGAGCCGCTCGACCCCGAGGGTATTTTGCGTCACGAGTTCGCCAATGCGCGCGGCGGGATGGCGCGATTCGATCGCGGCGCAATCGAGATCCGGCTGATCGACATCCAGGAATGTCCGAAGGCTGATATGGCAGTAGTTGAGATAATCATTGCTGCTGTCAGGGCACTCGTTGAGGAGCGATGGATGTCGTATGACGATCAGAAGCAGATTGCGACCGAGCCACTGCACGCTGTTCTGCTCGACACAATCAAGTATGCAGAACGGACGAGGATTCGAGAGAAGCAGCTGCTTGGCGCGTTCGGGCTCGCGCAGTCGATGGTGTGGGCTGGAGATGTCTGGACGCATCTTGTCGAGCAACTGCTCCCCGATGGAAGCGAGACGAGAGTTCAACTGCAACGGATGATCCGTGCGGGCACGTTGTCGACACGCATCGGAAAGCCATTGCGTCGATTCCCAACGCGCAAGGAACTCCACACTGTCTACAGCGAACTAGCGGAGTGCCTCGCGCACGGAGAGCTTTTTCGTGTCCCGTGAGAAGCCCATTGCAGTGGTGTTGACGTGCGAGCACGGCGGAAACGAGGTGCCGGGTGCGTACTCACACTTATTTGCAAACGCACAGGAAGTTCTGCTAACGCATCGCGGGTACGACATCGGTGGGCTGGGTGTTGCGGAACGGATGAGCGAACGTCTGCGGGTGCCATTGATCGCATCGACGACCACCAGACTTCTGATCGATCTGAACAGATCGCTTGATAATCCCTCGTGCTTCAGCGAGTTCTCACGAGACTTGTCTGAGTCTGCGAAGCAGGAAGTTATCGAGTTGTTCTATCTGCCGTACCGATCTATGGTCACGCAGCGGATCGAGAGTGAGATACGCAAGAAGCATCGAATCTTGCATGTCAGCGTGCATTCGTTTACTGACGTGCTCGATGGGCATGTACGTTCGGTTGATTGTGCGCTGCTGTTCGATCCTTCGCGCAGATTCGAGACTGAGATATGTCAGCAATGGCTTGCTGCGATGCAACTGGAAGATGGCTGCAACCTGTTCCGTTATAATGAGCCGTACAAGGGCACGGATGACGGGCTAACGACGCATCTGCGTACCTTGTTCGACGATGACGAATACGCGGGTATCGAGATCGAAATCCGTCAGGGGTTGCTGCACACGCTTGAGAATCAGCAACGGTTTGGCGATCTGTTGTCCATGACATTTGCTCGTGTTGCTGGGATCGGCTGACACTGCTCGGGCTATGATCGCGTGGTACCTGAAACCACGGAGTGTGCATGGAGCAGATCGAGCAGGCAAAGCCGTACAACCCGCATTCGTACCGTGCGTTTTTGAAGGAGTTTCTTGCGCATCCGCGCTCGACCGCTGCGATCGCGCCGAGCTCACGCAAACTTGCGAGGCGAATGGTCGAGGGCATCGACTTTTCGAAGATCAGCTCAATGATTGAGTTTGGCCCTGGCACTGGTGTGTTCACGTCGCAGGTTGCAAGGTCTATTCGTGAAACAGATGGCTCACATTGCAGATTTATTGCGATCGAGCTGAATGACCGGATGGCTGCGAATCTGAACACAGTCATGCCTGATGTTGATGTGCGTCATAATGACGCGCGAAAGGTTGCATCCATATGCAACGATGAGGGTATTGAACAGGTGGACTACATCATCTCGGGGCTTGGCTGGCCCTCGATCCCTGCGCAGATCCGCGATGAGATTCTGGAGCAGACCCACGCGGTGCTGCGCGAGGGTGGGCAGTTCCGCACGTTCGGATACCACATCGGGCTCACACTCCCGGGAGCGTGGGGATTCCGGAAGACAGTGCGCAAATTATTCCGAACTGTTGAAATTAGCCCGGTGATCTGGGGCAATCTGCCGCCCGCGTTCGTGTACACCTGCACCAAGTAGACGGAGCCCGCTCATTTCTCGTGCTGTGCATGGAATCAGGTCGATTTGTAGTACAGATTCCTTGTCACAGTGAACGGGAGACACCATGGGCCTGCGTGATCTTGCAACTGACCGTTTAACCGGGGTTCTTCCTATTGATTCACGCGGGGAAGAAACAGCGCCGAGTCTGGTCCTTCCCATGTCAGCGGAGCGTTGCGCGCCGTCGATGCTTGCGCCGCGTGAGCTGAACTACATCCACTGGCTCGCATCACAGACATCTGGATATGGGAATGTTGTTGAACTTGGGTGCTTTCTGGGTGGATCAACAAGCGCGCTGTGTGAGGGGCTGAGCATATCAAGCCAGCCGGACGCATTCATCCATGTTTACGATAGCTTCGAATCACCGGACGAGTCAGTGTTTACATCATCGCCGGAACTTGCAACCTACGGCATTCGACCGAACGAGAGTTTCAGGAAGCAGTACGAGCATCTGCACCAGCACCGATTGCATCGGCTGCACATCCATGAGGGGCGATTGCCCGAATATGTGACGGGATGCGACACAAACTCGCTGTATCCATCAGATCAGCCAATCGAACTGCTTTTTGTGGACATTGCAAAGTCGTGGCGGGTTCACGTGACAGTGCTACATGCGTTTGCTCGCCACGTTGTGCCTGGTGGCATTGTTGTGCAGCAAGACTTTGGTGATTTTCGATTGCCATGGATTCCGATCCACATGTGGCAACTGCGTGAGTTCTTTGAACCATTGGACCTTGTGTATCGCGCGCCGACACTCTCGTTCCGGTGTGTGAAACCGGTGCCTGAAGATATGCTTGCGAGAGCGCTGTTGACGCCAGACAGCGTGTCTAGTGCTGCTCGCGAGCGCATGTGGGACGATGTTGTTTCGTACTGGTCGCAGTATCTTGGGGAGAAGGCCGGGCACTGGCTCGCAGGGCATCGCGCCGTGCATGCACAGCTTGCAAAGGACAACAAGGCGGCGCTGCAGCATGCAGAGTCACACGAGCTCTGGCGATGGACAAACGCTTCCAGGGATGTATTCATCTCGCCGGACTGGACACCGTGGCTTGATGCGCTGCCGAGTAGTGTGACGCAATCAGAATCGCGTGAGCGGGCAGAGAACCTTGTGCGTTATCATCGTGGGGTGAACTCATTGCCGACACCGGATCGCGCGTTTGCTACATGGAAAACTGATGCGATCAAGCAGCGATACTGGCAGCAGATCGAAGATCTGCTTTGTGAACGCCATTGCACGCACGTTGTGCTGTATGGCGCGGGTAGACACACGAGATGGCTGCTCCAGCAGGGATGGCCGACGCAGCGGTTGAAGCTTGTGTGCATTGTCGATGACAATCCGGCTGTTGACGCGATTGAAGACATCCCCGTATATACACCCGATGAGGTGCCGTCTATTGAGGCAGGCAACGTCGTTGTGCTCCCCTCATCTGATGGGTATGAAAGTGTGGTTATTGAGCGGGCAAAGCTGCTAGCATCGAAGCACGGCTGGGATGTGGTTCCTGTCTACACAAACGAATCAATATCGCGCGTTCATCATGACGACGCGGCGACTCATATTGAAATAAAAGCTCAGCTGCACACAACCAGCAATATTGTGACGCACGTACAAGCGGATGAGATTGATCCTGCTCCGGTGCATCGTGCACAGTTGGGTTTGAAACGCGAACGTCCGTGGATAGATCAGCTTTGCAAAAACGCGGGCTGGCCCGCGTGGGCGCGCGGACACATCAACAGTCGGGATGCAGCATTCATCTGGGACATGCTTGAACTGACAAAGCCAGATACAGTGATCGAGATTGGTGTTGCATCCGGCGTATCAACCGCTACATTCACATTGGGACTGCACTTGTTCTCCGCGCAGCACAAGCAACCGATGGTGCACGCGTACGATCTCACTCGCACATGCTACTTCGATCCGACTCATGCTGTTGGTGCTGCCGTCCAGGACATCTGCCCGGTTCTTGCTGATAGCGTGAATGTGCGAACGCAGACAACCGCTCGTGAAGCGGCGATGGATCATGTGCCTGGTTCGGTTCAGCTTGCGATGATCGATGCGGATCATCGGCACCCGGCAGCAACGGTCGATCTGATGGCGCTGCTACCGGTTCTTGCGCCGGGAGCATGGGTGCTGCTGCACGACATCGAACTGGATCACATCCACCAACAGGCTGGTGATGCGGACATCGTCGAGACAGGACCGAAGCAGTTGTTTGATGCCTGGCCGTTCGCGAAGGTGCGTGAGTTGATGGACAATCCTGCGGATTCGAACATCGGTGCGATCCAGCTTCCCGCTAGTGTGAGAGACGCGATCGATGTGCTGGTGGAGATTGCGGACCAGCCCGTCCTGCATCAGCCCTGCGAGATGGTGCGTTAGCACACACACGGACTACGATCTCGGATGGATGGGCAACGAATCGCGATGTGGTCAGGGCCGCGGAATATATCTACCGCAATGCTGCGCTCGTGGGGCGCGCGATCCGACACATTTGTGACGGATGAGCCGCTTTACTCGCACTATCTTGATGAAACAAAGCTCGATCATCCCGGAGCCGATGAAGTGATAACAGCACACGATCGTGACTGGCAAAGGGTCACAGCGTGGCTGACAGGTGAGATCCCACAGCAGAAAACGATCTGGTACCAGAAGCACATGGCCCATCATCTGCTCGATGATGTAGGACGCGACTGGATTATGCAGTTGACAAACGCGTTTCTCATTCGCGATCCAGCGCCGATGGTCGTGTCGCTCTCAAAGGTGCTACCGAATCCAACGCTTCCCGAGACAGGGTTGCCGCAGCAGGTTGAGTTGTTTGATCGTCTGACATCTGCAAACGGAAATATTCCACCTGTTGTGCTGGCAAAGGACGTGCTGAGAAATCCTGCAGGGATGCTGCATGCATTGTGCAACTCGCTCGGTGTTCCATATTCGGATGAGATGCTCTCGTGGCAGCCCGGGAGACGGGAAACCGATGGTGTGTGGGCGAAGCACTGGTATGCGAATGTGGAAGCATCAACGGGGTTTGAGCCGTACGCAGAGAAGCACGTGGATGTGCCCGAACGATTGGTACCACTCGTTCGAGAATGCGATCGTCTCTTTGAGCATTTGTACAACCACAAGATCGAACCATTGACCTGAGTCGAGGTGATGCATGCTCCAGAAGTACGACGCGCGAAATGCTGACATCATTGTGAATGTGGCGGGCAAGCTGACACACCGCAACGATGCAGCGGTCTCGCCGTTTGATTCGAGCGTCCAGAACGGCGACGCTGTCTGGGAAGGGTTGCGGCTGTACGATGGAAAGATCTTTCGGCTCTCAGCACATCTTGCCAGACTGCGGAAGTCTGCACAGATGCTTTCGTACACGGATATCCCGTCAGATGAAAAGATCATTACACAGATTAAGCGGACACTCGAAGCCAACAACATGCAAACCGACGTGCATATTCGTTTGACGCTGACGCGTGGCGTGAAGTACACGTCTGGACTCGATCCGCGCATCAACACGATGGGATCAACACTGATTGTTCTTGCGGAATACAAGCCACCGGTGTACGACAAATCGGGGCTGGCATTGATCATCGCGAAGCAGCGCAGGCCGTTTGCCGATGTGCTCGATCAGCACATCCATTCGAGCAATCAACTGACATCCATCCTTGCGAAGCTCGAAGCCAATGCTACGGACGCGGATGATGCGATGATGCTGGACACGAAGGGCTTTGTTGCGGAGACCAACGCAACACATCTGTTTCTTGTGAAGGATGGGCGCGTGGAAACGCCAACAACCAAGGCATGTCCCGAGGGAATCACGCGAGCGGCGGTGCTTGAACTGTGCCAGACGCATGGCATCCCGCATCTCGTTGATGACATTCTGCCCGAGCGGTTCTTTGATGCGGACGAGGTGTTCTGCACGGGCACGATGGGCGAGATTGTGCCGGTTGTGCGCATTGACGGAAACATCATCGGCAGCGGCACTCGCAGTCCAATCACCCAGCAGCTTTCTTCACTCTACTCGGCTCTTGTGAAGGAGGAGTCAGAGTCGCTGGGGGTGTAGTGTTTGGTTGCTATTGCGGTGCAAGTGCGCGCTTTCCCATTGGAAGATCGAAACGATCTCTCGTTGTGCAGTAGCCGAGTCCGCCCATACGTCCAATCGCATCAAGTCTAGCCGGATCAATGTGCGTGCTCTCATCGAGAATGTCTCTATGAACATGAATGGCAGCAACCTGTCCAATGACCATGTTGCCGCCGCCAGGCGTATCCGGCGCAAACCGATGTACTTCCCGTGTTTCGCACTCAAACCTGACTAGTGATTCGGCAACACCTGGAGGTTTGACCTTTGTCGAAGTCGCGTGTGTAAGCCCTGCTAGATCAAACTCACTCTCGTTTTCACCAAGCGGTTCTGCACACGCTGCCATTTGACGCACCATAGCGTGACTCACGATGTTGACAACAAACTGCCCCATACCGCCGTCAGATTCCGGCATGCAGTTGCGTAACGTATCCTTGATTCCACCATGGTCGTTGTTTGCTGGGCAAAACATCATGAGCATTGGCTGTGCACTAATCGCATTGGCAAATGAGAAGGGTGCGACATTCGTAACTCCTTCTCGGCTGATGGTTGAAACGAGGAAGATCGGGCGCGGGACAACGGACCCGATGAGCAGTTTGTATCTGTTTCGCTGAGACAGTTCATCCGGCAGGAGCGTGGTGTGCGAGTTCATGGATCACGATAGGAAGGAGTGTGCTGGCGTGGTTGCTGCTTTTCGTATGGAATGCCACTGATTTGTGGGTATAAAACAGTTGTTGCTACCCTGACCACAACCCGAAAATAGATTGTCTTTTCGCGAGCGTTTCCTATACTGGCACTCGCTCGGCGGCAGCCGATTGCGATGTCCCCTCGAACTCACATTTTCCACACTTTGGGCCTGTTCGGGCCACAACCTCAGATCGGAGATTCTGCATGCGTCGGGCAAAGATCAGCGTCATCGGAGCAGGCAATGTTGGTGCAACTTGTGCGCACTGGGCAGCTGCAAAGGAACTCGGTGACATTGTGCTGCTCGACATCCCGGACCGGGTTGGTGTGGCGCAAGGCAAGGCACTCGATCTCGCATGCTGCGGCCCAATCGAGAACTTTGATTCGCGGATCACAGGCACATCTGATTACGCCGACATCGCTGGGTCTGATGTCGTTGTGATCACTGCTGGTCTGCCTCGCAAGCCCGGCATGTCTCGTGACGATCTGATCCAGACAAACGTCAAGATTGTGCGCAGTGTCAGCGAGAACATCAAGAAGCACGCGCCCGATTCGATTGTCATTGTTGTTGCGAATCCGCTCGACGCAATGGTGTACACCGCATGGAAGACAACAGGGTTCCCGACAAACCGCATCATGGGACAGGCGGGAGCGCTCGATGTTGCTCGCTATCGCACGTTCATCGCGATGGAACTCGGCGTGAGTGTCGAAGACGTACACGCGCTCCTGCTTGGTGGTCATGGCGACGACATGGTCCCGTTCCCACGACTGACAACGGTGTGCAGCGTGCCAGTCTCAGAGTTGTTGCCTGCCGAGAAGATCACGGCGTGCGTTGAGCGCGCAAAGGTTGGTGGTGGCGAGATCGTCAAACTCATGGGAACGAGCGCGTACTACGCACCCGCGTCAGGCACGATCGATATGGTCGAAGCGATTGTCAAGGACAAGAAGCGAGTGATTCCGTCAGCGGCCTACTGCGAGAAGGAGTTCGGGATCGGCGGATACTTCGTTGGTGTGCCTGCACTGCTCGGATCAAACGGTGTTGAGAAGGTCATTGAGTTCAAACTGCAGGGCGACGAGCAAAAGCTCATGGAGGAGTCTATCAGCCATGTGAAGGATCTTGTTAGCACAGTTACGTCTTTGTTCCCTGATCTGGCCTGAAGTGGAATATTATTGCAAACGAGTGTGTGAGAGCAGCTGTGGAATGCAGCTGCTTTCCATTCAGTGACTGGTTGGTTTGAGAGGAGTTGGATTGCCATGCGTCGGTTTGTTAGCATTGCATGTTTGGGTGTTCTGTCATTGTCATGCACATGCGTCCTTGCACAGCATGCTGATGACGGCTCACGGACACCCGTTGATCCGGACGCAGGAACGAAGGGTGTCATACAGACACCAGATGACGTGATGGATCGCATGATTGGTGTCTGGCAGCGCGCAAGTCAGGCACAGACTGATGACGAGTCTACCCAAGTCAGCGAACAACTGGGGATATGCCAGATTCAGGTGCAGGATCTTCCGCACGCGATGTATGTTGAGCACGCGATCGGGATGCTTGGTCCTGATCCCAAGAGCCAGCGTGTACTGAGTGTGTATGAGTCGCACGATGGACTGCGCTTGCGCCTGTGGAACTTCAAGGTCGAACAGCGTGCAGATGTGCTCGCGGGCATGTGGGCATCTCCCGAGGATTTTCCGACGATCAAACGGGAGGAGTTATTCCCTGTTGCCGACTTTGCTGTGAACGACTTTGATGAACATACACTGACATCAAAGACAATTGCACACGCAAGCATTGATCGCGACGGAGCCGTGTACTATGACGCAGTGCTCAACGTGTATGGGATTGATGAGACCAACTCAGCGTTTGTCTTTCAGGAGCGAGGCTTTGATGCAGAAGGAAACACGGTCTTTGATACAACCCCGGAGCCGTGGACCCGCATTGAGTCGCCAGCGATTGTGAATCGATTATCCGAAGGTGTGATTACAATCGACTACTACAGGCCGGAAGGTATACCAGCATTCGACAGCAATATCATGTTCCTGAAGTACACCATGCACATCGGAAGTGGTTCGATGACCGACAATACAGAGCGACATGGAGGCATCTTCCGTGAGTCACTTCCGGTGAGACAGGACAAGTTTCTTGGCTGGCAGCTTGGTTTGCGTGGAATGACAGAAGGCAGCCGTCGACTCATCATCATGCCCCCAGGAACCGGCGCGTACGGTGATACCGAAACGCTCTATGCTCGGATCGAACTGGTGCAACTCGAGCAGGATGTCCCGCCCGATCAGCCATAAATGACGATTGCAGGCAGTGTTTACCTGGTCACTTTGAGGACGACTGTTGCGCTCCGCCCGTTGTCGATCGTGTACGCCGGAAGCTGTGCGATCTCCTGCACAACAAAGCCTAGCGCAGCCAGTCGACCTGCGGGATATGTAGTGTCGTACTCTGCTCGTGCTTCGCGGCGGGCGATGACAAAGATTGCTGTGTGTTCTGCTACGAAGTCATGCAGTGAGTTAAGAGATATTGGATGTACACCCGCAACATGGATATCCGGTCCGTTTTCCATAACTGGCACAACGGATTTGCCCCAGTAAAAATCGAGTGCAGGCGACCAGTGGTCCAGTGCGAACAGTGCGGTGTTGTCGTTTGCAGATGCTTTGAACGCGTGGATCAAGTCTCGTGGTGAACGGTTTGCAAAGCGTGCTTCGCGACCGTATCCATACCACCAGCCCTGTCCGATTGCAAGGATGGCGCATGCTAACAGGATGACAGAACTGGTGGCACGGTTTGGCAACTTCGTATGCATGGCTGCAACACCTGCTAGTAACGCAACACCCGGCCAGACCGGCGTGAGATAACGTGGCACACCCTTCCCGATGATGCTGAACACAAAGAGTGAGCCGAGCACCCACGCAACAATCCACAGCGTGCCTTGATCGAGCTGCTTCCAGAAACCCCAGCCTGATCTCAGCGTTTGTAACGTGCCGACGAACAACGCACCGATCATCACGATCGAGCCAAGCCCGACACCGAATGCCATTGCTTCGATATTGTGCATCGGCGCATCGAGCACGAAAAGACGCAGGTTGTCGCCTGTCTCATACTCCATCGCGCTGCGGACATTGTCCCATCCGATGGACCGGGCAACGATCGCAATCCATCCGACAGCTGTCAGCGCGCCGAGCAGGATTGCAATAAGCGGGAGTGGTTGCTTTGTGATTTGCGCAAGTGCCTTGAGATGTGTGCAGGCGTTCGCAACGAGAAACGTGATGATGCCGATCGAAGCGATGACGTAGACAAGCCCGATGATTGCGTTTGCATCCAGATTCTGCAGGCTGCCGCGAATCCAGAACGAGATCACTGCTGCGATGGAAGCAAGCACGCCGCCTGCAAGAAAAATCGGCGTTCTGAATCGGGCATGATGGACAGCGCAGTTGAGCACATGCCCGCCGATGAATGCGCACACGATTGCAACAACTGCTGGCGGCCCTTTCGTCATTGCAGCGCACGCGGTTGTTGCAAACAGAAGCAAGGAACAGATCCACAGTTGCTTTGGTGTGTGCTTGCGCGTCATCAGCACGAAGCAGAGCAGAATAGAGAGCGAGGTCGGCCACGTGAGCAGTATGTCGAGTTCGCCTATCCTGCTCGATCGCACGTACAGCAACCCTGTTGCGAGCATCGATGCACCAAGTAGTGATGCGGTCGCAGACTTGCGTGTATTGTCTTCTTCGGATCGAAGCAGGACCCTGCCGGCAGCGTATGTTGCGATGACGCCCAGCCATCCCGCGATAGCGACTGTCAATCGCAACGGCAGGATATCTGTGCGATTGCCCAGCAGCATGGAAAACGCCCTTTGCCACCAATAGATCATGGGCGGCTTTGCCAGATATGGATCGCCATGGACGGTCGGGACGAGCCACGCGCCCTGCTCGTGCATCTGCTGGAACACGAGCGCACGCTGGGCTTCCTGCCAGTTGGTCAACCCGTGATTGATCAGGCCCGGCAGATACGCGATCGCGCACAGGCACGTCAGGATCAGCACATGCCGAACGGTGGGAGATGTGGGCTCACTCATGTCCACGCTTCTTGCAGTGTGCCGTCGGGCAGTTTCCAGTGCGCGAGCCAGCACAGCGCAGCGATTCTCACATCGATATTTGTTTTCTTCGGTGCGATCTCAATGCGATCGACTTCCTGCACCAGCGTCTCGACCACTTGCTCGACGTTCTTCAGTTCCTCCTTGAACTCTGCTTCCAGTTCTTCGAGCTTCGCTTTGATCGCCTCGGCATCTTCCCTGGCTCTTTTCACATCGCCAGCCTCTTGTGCAGATCGACTTGCGCCACGAACAGCTGTTCCAGCCTTTGTGACGGTGGACGAACTGATCTTCTTTCTTCCGAGAAACGCACCAAGCACAGCAGCGCCAGCGGATATCACTGCGGACATTGTCGCGCCGCGTGCCTGCGACTTTTGCACCTCGATCTTCTGCTCTGCCTTGCGCAGTCGCTCTTCCAGTGCATCAAGCTTTGGTCCGTACTTGCCGCGAAGCTCGTCGGAGAGTTCGTCGCGTTTCTCGCGGGCTGCAAGCGAGAGCCGTGCCTGGAATGCTGCTTCCGATTCGTCAGGCTCAGAGATGAGTTTGAGTGATTTGCTCGTGAAGATTGTGAGCCGCTGATTCCTGTAGATGGTGTCGGTGAACTGCTTCTTCCAGTCACGCTCGCTGGACTTGTCGATGATTCCGGATGGGAACGACTGGAACGTGGTCTTCTCATCGGGTTCGTGTGTGAGATCATCTTCGGTCAGTTCGATGTGTGCTGCGTGGTCGAAATCAACTGGGACCGGTCCATCCTGCATCGGCACCAGCATCATGATGCGATCGGCGTAATCAACCTTGCGCCGCGCATCGGAGTAATGCACACCAATGCTCCCGATGACGGACGGGACATACGTCAGCTCAGCCTTTGCGGGCTTGCGCGATCTCGAACCAACAAAGAACTGGCTGACTTCGCTCGGCAGCACGGGCGGTAATGTGATGTCCTTGTCAGTGTTCTCTTTCTGATTTGAATCGCTGTGGCTTGATTCAACAGCGGGCTGCGATGGGGGCTGGATCACCGGCTTTGCCTGTTGCAACGCCTGCTTCTTTGACTCCATCAGCGTGCCGATCTGATCGCGTGTCAACGGGCCGCGAAGATAGGACATCGCCCAACGTGTCTCGAACAGCACCGGCCCGTCGTCGTGGACATTGTTCATGAGGAATACTCGGCTGCGCAAGCCGGAGATTGCCTTGTCGATCGCACTGCGATCGAGAGAGCCGCCAGCTGCGCTCTCAAGCCCGTCGAGCAGACGCTGCTTGTCGCGCTCTGCCTGTAATCGACCGATCAGCCACGTGCCCGCGTTCGAGAGTCCCTTGTAATCCAAATCGACGGGGTTCTGTGTCGCAAGCACGATGCCCACGCCGAATGCGCGCGCCTGCTTCATCAGGGTGAGCAGCGGCTGCTTCGATGGCGGGTTTGCAACCGGCGGGCAGTACCCTGCAATCTCGTCCATGTACACAAGTGCGCGAAGACTTGTCGTGCCAGGCTGCGATCGCGTCCATTCCAGCACGCGCTGGAGCAGTGTTGAGACGAAGAACATGCGTTCGTCGTCGTTCAGATGTGCAATAGAAAAGATCGCGATACGCGGTTTGCCCTCGGGTGTGTAGAGCGCGTTTGCAATGTCGAGCGCCGGTCCTTCGGACCATGCTGCGAACGCGGGCGAGGCAACAAGCGCGTTCAGTTTCATCGCAAGCGAGACACGGTCCTTCTCGGGAAAGAACATCTCAAGATCCATCACACCGACGCGGCTGATGGGCGGCTGCTGGATTGCTCTGATCAATCCCGCGAGCGTGATGGTTCGCCCGTGTTGCCATTCGTGATCGAGCAGTGCTGAAAGGAAGATGTGTTCAGGACCGGTGACAGGATCGGACTCGACTTTCAGCAGCCCGAGCAGACTCGACACTGCGCCCGAGACCTTTGCGCGATACAGGTCTGCATCTTCGATCACCGCTCTGGTTGGTGGATCGAACGAGCGCAGTACCGATACCGGCATGCCGGAGCTGGACCCTGGCGTGTACACCATGAAGTCTGCCGCATCGCGCAGGCGTTTGATGCGTTCGCCGTCCTGTCCCCACTTGCCGAGTCCGTTCTTCCAGAGATCGGCCTGCTTCTTTGCGTATTCGTCCTGCGAGACTCCCTTTCGTCGCGCGTCATCGGCGTTGATCCACGGCCTGAAGTCTTCGGGCTGCAGTTCAGGGAAGGTGAGAAGCAGGTTCGAGAGATCACCCTTCGGATCGATCACGATCGCGGGGATCCCGTCGATCGCTGCCTCTTCGAGCAGGCACATGCACAGTCCGGTCTTGCCGCTGCCGGTCATGCCGACGCAGAGTGCGTGTGTGACAAGATCGCGCGAGTCGTAGAGCAGTGTTCTGGTGGGTGACTGGTCATCGCTGTCCGCGTCGAGTGACGGCAGTTCGCGACCGAGATAGAACATGCCGAGTTTCTCAAACTCAGCAGCGGAGGGGACGGTATCGGGCGTGCTGGACATGGGGATAGGTTAGGGCAGATGGACGCGAAAGTGGCACCAACAACCTATACTCAACAATGGCAGATCAATCGCGTAAACCGGGCGGCAAACAGAAACTCACGATCGGCGGTATTGTCGTCGCGCTCATCGGGCTCGCGCTTGCGAATCCGACGATCAGAGCAAAGCTGGGGCTGCCAGCACAAACCCAGCAGCAGTCCACCCAGCAGACGCAGACGGCGAGCAATACCTCCAAACCGCAACCAGACCCTGCACCTTCAACATCATCCCAGCCGACAACGACCAAAGCGCAGAAGTCCGAACCAAAGCAGACACCAACCACCACAGCAACCCAGTCCGCGCAGAGCATCAGAGAGGCATCAGCAGCAAAGGTGAGAGAAGCATACGAGAATGGCACAAGCGATCTTCAGATGGAGATCACAGGACGCGTCCGCAAGACCCTCCCCGATGACAACGAGGGCAGCCGGCACCAGAGATTCATTCTCCAGCTTTCCGATGGCAACACCGTGCTCATCGCGCACAACATTGACCTCGCCGATCGTGTTCCTGTCAAGGAGGGCGACGAGGTTGTGATCTATGGCGAGTACGAGTGGTCCGAGCAGGGCGGCACGATGCACTGGACGCACCACGATCCGAAGGGCTGGCATGAGGACGGGTGGATCATGCACAACGGCAAGACCTACAAGTGATGCAACCTGACTGAGATTTCGCATGCACGCACAGATCGCATCCCGCTTTGCACCGTTCGGCACAACCATCTTCGCGGAGATGACGCGCCTTGCCAACGAGCACAACGCGGTGAATCTCTCGCAGGGTTTTCCAGACTTTGACGGTCCAGACGAACTCAAGCAGGCGATGATCGATGCGGTTGGTGTTGGCAGTGTCGGAAAGAACCAGTATGCACGATCCGCTGGCGAGCCTGTGCTTGTCAGCGCGATCGCAAACGACTGGAGAGAACGCACAGGCATTGAAGTCGATCCAATGTCGCAGGTCACAGTGACAACGGGATGCACGGAAGCACTCGCGGCAATATTCCTCGGGCTCTTTGAGCCCGGCGATGAAGTGATCCTGATGGAGCCGTACTACGACGCGTATCTTGCGGGCTGCGCGATGGCGGGGGTGACCCCGAAGTTTGTCCAGCTTGCTCCGAATCGATCAACGGGGCAGTTCGAGTTTGATCCAGAACAGATACGAAATGCTGTCTCACCTCGTACAAGGGCGATGGTGCTCAACACCCCGCACAATCCAACGGGTAAGGTGTTCTCGCGCGACGAACTCGAATCAATCGCGAGCATCTGCCGTGAGCACGACCTGATTCTCATCTCAGACGAGGTGTACGAGCATCTCGTGCTCGATGATTCTGCCGAGCACCTCTCGCCGATGACGCTTCAGGATATGGCAGATCGAACCGTTGTGTGTTCAAGCATCGGAAAGACCTGTTCGGTGACCGGCTGGAAGGTTGGATGGACGATTGCGTCAGCTGAACTGAGTGCTGGAGTCCGCTCAGCACATCAGTTTCTCACGTTTGCAACGCACACGCCAACACAGCATGCTGCAGCGAGCATCATCAGCGCCGGGTTGCCGCATGTGTCGCGACTGCGCGATCATCTCCGCATGATGCGCAACGAGCTGTCAGCAGCTCTCGTGAGCGCCGGATTCGGTGTCTTTCATGCACCCGCTGGGTACTTCGTCATGGCGGATTATTCCAGCATGCCGTCACTTGGTTCGTTGAACGATCGCGAAGTGTGCCAGAAGCTGATCACAGATGCTGGGATCGCAACGATCCCGCCCTCGTCGTTCTGTCAGGATCATGCAGTGACGAAGGGGCTCGTGCGCTTCGCGTTCTGTAAGCATCACGACACGATCCGCAAGGCTTGCCATCAGCTTGCGAACTGGGCGTGATGCGATGCCAGGCAGAAACGATGATCTTACAGTTTTGCTTGAGCGTGCTCGTCAGCACGTGATCGAATCGATGGACCCGTATCAGCGAACTGCGGATGCGATCAGATTGCACGTTTCAGACTCATCTGTGCGCGTTGTTTCATTTGGAAAAGCGTCAGCACGCATGATGCAGGCTGCATCTGAAGTGCTTGGGACTCGTTTGCAGAGTGCCGTCGTGCTCATGCCGCCCGAGCACGCATCTGGAGAACAGGTTGATCCTCGTGTCACGGTTTTTCCGGCCGATCATCCATTGCCAACACAAAGAAACGTCGAAGCTTCGAAGTACGTGAGAGCGTTCGTGTCAGATGTGAGTTGCGATGCGCACACGCTGCTCGTGCTGATCTCGGGTGGCGGCTCGGCACATCTTGCACTGCCGATCGATGGTGTCACACTCGATGATCTCCAGCAGATCACACGAGAACTTCTCGCTGCAGGGTGTTCTATTGAGGAAATCAACACGGTACGGAAGCACTGCGAACAACTCAAAGGTGGCAAGCTGGCTGCACTTGCGCATCAGAATCAATCGATCGAGCGCTTGGTTGTGCTGATTGTGTCCGATGTCATTGGAAACGACGTGCCGGCAATCGCATCAGGGCCGTTCGCGCCAGATACAACAGCGATCGACGACGCGATGATGATTCTGAGGAGGATCCAGACCGATGCCTCGGCTCGAGTGAGGAATCGCATCGAAACGATGAAAGAGATATCTGACCAAAGTCCCGTATGGTTTGAACGCGTCTCTTCACACATCATCGCGAGCAACAACGACGCGATCGAAGCTGCGATATCCTTCCTTGCTGATGCAGGATTCCTTGTGTGCGATGTTGAAGCGGGTGTAACTGGCAGTGCGTCAGCGTGGGGCGAATCGATCGGGCGCTGGCTTCTCGAAGGTTGCAAAAGTCACACAACAAAGTACGAGTGTGCAATCTGGGGAGGCGAAACGACGGTCGACACACAGGGAGCAACCGGGAGGGGCGGTCGATGCCAGGAAGCGGCATTGCACGTTGCATCGACGTGGACGGGAAGAACAGATGGTGCATGTATCGTATTTGCAACCGACGGTATTGATGGCCCGACCGATGCTGCAGGTGCTGTCATCGATCGAGATTGTGCGAGCAGCATCACATCAGATCAAGGACTGAACCAAACGATCGCATCTCACGATTCCTATTCGCTGCTGGACAAGCATGATTGCCTGATCCGTTGCGGTTCGACAGGCACGAATGTGAACGACATCGCGATCGCGATACGATCATGTCGCGAGTGATTCGTATTCACAATGGAAGCTTAAGCCGAGGATATGCGTATGACAGTTAGTATCTGGAATCGCAGAAAACCAAAGGAAACACTGCAATGCGATGTTGCGGTGATTGGCGCGGGCATCTGCGGTTTGTCTGTTGCAATCGAGCTTGAGTTGCGTGGATTGTCTGTCATCGTCATCGACCGAGGAAGTATCGGATGCGGCGCAAGCACTCGGAACGCGGGGTACCTCATGCGGGGCACTGCGGATTCGTATGTTGCTGCGGTGCGGGAGTATGGTCACGATCTGGCTCGCACAATGTGGCGCTGGACAGAGGAGAATCTCACGATCCTTCGTCAGAGGGTCACAGGCGATGCCATAGAAAATGTACCGTCAGCTCTGGTTGCGCAGACTGATAGAGAACTTCATGATCTAGTCCAATCCCGTCAAATGCTTCAGGATGACGGATTTGATGTTGGATGGGTTGAGTCCGGGAGTGATGCGCTCTGGCGATCAGGTCTCGTGCGTGGAATGCTTGTGAATCCCAACGATGCGCGCTGCAACTCTCGCATGGTGGTTGATACGGTTGCGTCACATCTCAAAGGCCGCATTCTTGAGAATGCCGAGGTGTATGACATTGTCCGAACAGACAGGCACATGGAAGTTCGTGCCGAGGGATTGCATGTGCAGTGCTCGCAGGTTGTGCACTGCACAAACGCGTGGGCTTCCGGTTCGATTCTCAACAGACATATCCCTATCGAGCCGAATCGTGCGCAGATGCTCGCAATCAAAGCACCAGAGATCTCGCTTGATTTCAGTTATTACCTGCGTGGCGGTGCCGATTACATCAGATGTGGGCCGGACGGTCTCGTGCTTGTTGGTGGATGTCGCAAGGAGCACGAGCGGGACGAGCAGACTTCACTTGACCAGACAACGGGGCCGTTGCAATCGGACCTGCATCGACTCCTCACACGAACACTTGGACTTACTGAACCAGATGTTGTTGCACGATGGTCTGGTATCATGGCATTTACGCCGGATGGCCTCCCAGTGATGGGGCCGGTCGATCACGAGAGACGCACCTGGGTGTGCGCGGGGTTCAACGGCCACGGTATGGGACTTGCTGCACGATGCGCGCAGGCTCTGATCGCAGAGATTGTCGATGGTGAACCAACGCCGCTGCCGCTCTCGCGATTCGACCATCGTGTGGTAGTGTAACAATGTATTGGGTTCTGATTGTGCTGCCTGTAACGGATGGAGCGCATGAACTGCGCCCAGTACAAAGCGGACAGGCTGAAGAGACGGTGTAGACGGACCGATGACCTCGCGTGGAATGCTGCACATGGTGTGTTTGCAGCAGGAGATACCGCGTGGATATAGGAACCATCATCGGGCTTGTGGTTGCGGTCGTCGCGGTGTGCGCGAGTGCCCTGCTGGCTGGCCAGTTGGGATCAATGATTGATCCAATGTCGATTATGGTCGTCATTGGTGGTACTGCTGGTGCTGTTCTTGCATGTTTTCCACTTGCGAGGATTCTGAAAGTGCATGCAGTTGCCATGAAGGCATTGTTCTGGTCGTCTCCCGATCCGAAGTCGATCATTGCAGACCTTGTGAAGTACGCCGAGATCGCGCGTCGGGAAGGTATTCTCAGTCTCGAAAATCATGTCGCCAACATGAACGATCCGTTCATTGTTCGCGGCATCAAAATGGCTGTTGACGGGACAGATCCAGATCTCATCAAGACCATCATGGAAACCGAGATCGAAGCAATGATGGACCGTCATTCGTCGGGCAAGTACATGCTCGACACGATGGGGCGTCTTGCGCCTGCATTCGGCATGATTGGTACCCTCATGGGTCTGATCATGATGCTCAACAACATGGACGATCCATCCGCGATCGGCCCGGGTATGGCCGTCGCTCTGATTACGACGTTGTACGGTGCAATGATCGCAAACATGATCACCGGGCCGCTTGCTGAAAAGCTGGCTGCTCGCGCATCTGAAGAGGTGTTGTTCAAGACAATTATCATGACCGGTGTGATGTCGATCCAGTCCGGTGACAACCCACGCGTTGTGCAGAGCAAACTCCTCACGTTCCTGCCGCCCTCGCTCCGCGAGTCAGCAGACAAAGAGGCAGCCTGATATGGCAAAGAAGAAAGAGGGACCGCAGGCACCGCCTATCCCCGAGTGGGTGTTAACCTACGGCGACATGATGTCGCTGCTGTTGTGCTTCTTCATTCTGCTTGCCGCGTTCAGTGAGCTCAAGAAACCCGAGGAATACGAGAAGGTTGTGGACGCGATCAAGGAAGCATTCGGGTATCAGAATGGTCTTGGGAACTCCCCGTCCGATGATCTGCCAGAGAACTCAATTCCGAGTGTGCTCGATACCTTGATGCAGTCAAGTCCACAGACTTCACAATCACAAAACTCGGTTGATAACAATACCGAGGGTATGAAGAGAAAGACGCAGGTGATCGACGAAGGGAAACGGTTTATCGTTGGGGGAGCGATGCTCTTTGCCCCGGGTTCGGTTGAGATTGATGCGACCGCGCAAAGAATGCTTCAAACACAGATTGCTCCGAAGATCAAGGGCAAGACGAATCGATTCGAAATACGAGGCCACGCCTACGGCACCGAGGATCTTGCCAGCGGCATGGATGCTATGACACTCTCATTCAAGCGGGCTCTCGCCGTTCGTGATTATCTGGTCAATGAATGCGGGGTTGACCCTCGCACGCTTGCTGTGCAGAGCTTTGGCGATACAGAGCCCCAGGCCCTTCGTGGACCTGAGACAGCAAACAACCGGCGTGTAGTTGTCATGGAGACCGAGGTTACTGCAGAAGAACGCAGTCCCGATTACCACTTCTCGGGCTCAAACCGATAGTCCTGTTCAGTTATATGCGCATCAAGCCGATGCAGTATCGACGAAGAGGAACAACTGCACATGGCTGAAGAAGAAGCAAATCAAAGTGAGTCAACTTCATCGGACGTGAAGAAGAAATCCCCGGTCATGCTGGTCGCGATTATTGCGATTCTCATGATCATGGAGGGGGCTGGAATCTTTGTATTCGTTGCTATGACCAGCAAGGGGCCCAAAGACGCCTTTGCGAATACAAGCGCGCTGCAGCCCGACGAAAATATGGCCGAGTTATTGTTGATCGAGGACAAGTTCAACAACAGCACGGAAGGCAGAACCTATCGCTTTGAGGTTGAAATCTACCTAAAGATACGGGAAGAAAACAAGGAGTTTATCGAGAAGCGACTCGAAGCTCGAAAGAACGAAATCCGGGACCGGGTTGGCCAGATCATTCGAACCACACAGGTGAGCCAGTTGCGAGAGCCCGATCTTCGCACATTGCGCCGCCAGCTTCTTGCCCTCAGCGACGAACTGTTTGAGATTGACGGCGATGATAATCGCCGTGTAGAACAGATCATCATCGCCCGTTGTATGGGAACCGTACTGAACTAAGCAAGGTGACATGCGCATCTTCTGCGCACAAAATGCGCAATATGACGCCACGCACACTGTTTCTTGCGCAGAATCAGTGAGAACGCCCCTGACAACCGAAAACTGACTCGGAAGTGCACAGCGATGCACACAAGTTGGTACCCGTTGTAGCAGGGGGTGTCTGTGGCTGATGAGCAGGAACACAACGAAACTCCAATGGACGACAACGTAGATGCCGGGTCGCCTGAGGAACCCGTCTCTTCGGCCGCCGATGAAACACCCAATGCAAGCGAAGAAATCGAGCCCGAGGCTGGAGAGTCTGAACAGGTTGATGAGCACGACGAGACGGAGAACGCAGCACTTGCTGCAGCGAAGGCCGCGATAGCCGGTCTCTCGCTTGGAGACTTTGGCGGTTTTTCAGATGACACTCCGTCATCAGAGCCGGATATTCCGTCGTCATCAGGTCCAGATGTGAGTGGTGCTTCACCCTTTGACCTGCCCGATTTCGGTATGTCATCAGGTGTTGCAGTACCTCAGGGAATGGACATTCTGTCTGATGTGAACCTGCACGTGACAATCGAACTCGGTCGAACCAGAATGCAACTGGATGAGGTGCTCAAGATGACGCCCGGCGCGGTGGTCGAACTCGACAAACTCGCTGGGGATCCTGTCGATGTTTTTGTGAATGAACGCCATGTTGCACGTGGCGAGGTGCTCGTGTTGAACGACAACTTCTGTGTGCGTATCAATGAGATCATCGAACTTGATGATGCCACAAACGAGTTTTTGGCGGCGTAACTTGCACATGTTGATACCGGTGGAGGATCCGCCGTTCGCGAGCCAGGAGGGCTCATGCAAACAGTTCGCTCAACATTTCATCTGCGATCAACTTTGCTTTGTATGTTGGTGATATGCTCCTTTGTTTGGGCGGTACGACCAACTTGGGGGCAGAGCAGCCGCGATCAGACAACTAGATCCCATATCGATTCTGGCTCGAAGACGCTCGGTGTGCCGATCGATCACTCGTCTTCCCAGCAGGCCCAGCCGCTTGGTACGTCGGGTAGCTCCACAGGTGTGGTAAAAACGGTCTTCTCTCTTGCGATTGTTATCGCAGCGATGGTGTGCCTTGCCACTGCCCTCAAAGCGATCTCCAGAAAATCCGGCGGAATAGCGTCGAAACTTGGGGCTGGAGGGAATGCGCCAAGCGGCTTGCTCGAAGTGCTTGGCAGATATCCGGTTGGGCGCAAACAGCAACTCGTGCTGATGCGTGTCCACTCCAGAGTGCTTCTGCTTTCACAGACAATCTCCGGCAAATCAGTGTCAGGGGGCTTTGCAACGCTCGCCGAGCTGACCGATCCCGATGAGGTTGCAGCGATCATAAAGGCTGCAAACAACGCGAACGCGCACTCATCCAGGGTAGCGTTCAATCAGACGCTTGATAATGCATTTGCAGGAGATCAGCAATCACAATACGTCACAGACAACATTGAGGTTGAGAACTCGTCTTTCGGTATACCTGTGATGCAGGCAATCGAGTCCCAGCCTCAACAGATGGGGGGACTGCACGATCAGGCTAATGCACTTCGTGCAAAGCTGGGATCAATGTCCGGTTCGGTGTCGCATTCCATCCGTTCGTGGCTTACCGCGCAGAAGCAGGCATGATGACTTCTCTCAGATCAAACCCAGGTGCGGCAGTTCGAGCAGCGTTTCGTGTTGCAGTTGCTTTTTGTACGTTGGCTTTGTGCGTGTGTGAAACGAATGCACAGAGCATAGTCGGCCCATTGCAGGATACCGGAACCTCACAGCCCGCATCAACTGCTCCGGATCTTGCGCCGTTCTCCTCAACAAACCCGTTGCAGATTCTTGCAAATGCCTCGAGTTTGGTTACCGGCCAGAATGGGAGCGATGGCTCAAGTACGCAGGTGGAAGGCACAGAAGCAAAGGCCTCTGGTTTCTCCTCTGCGGTGAGTGTTGTTCTGTTGCTCACAGTGATCACGCTCGCACCATCCATCTTGTTGATGACGACAAGCTTCGTGCGCATGCTGATCGTGCTCTCACTCCTGCGCCAAGCGATGGGAACGCAGTCGCTGCCACCGCCGCAAGTGCTGCTTGCGCTTGCGCTCTTCATGACTGCGCTGGTGATGGGGCCGACAATCGACCGTATCAACACCGAGGCAGTGGTACCCTACAGGGATGGAACTATCCAGTCGTATGATGAACTGTGGGTTCGTAGTTCCGCGCCTGTGCGAGACTTTATGTTCGATCAGATCGAAGCGACCGGCAACTGGTCCAGCTTGTACATGATGCTCAACTACCGTGGGATCGACACGTCCGATCCAACGTCGATGACGCGCGCTGATGTGCCAACAACAGCACTCATTCCTGCGTTCATGCTGAGCGAACTCAAGACGGCATTTCTGATGGGATTTCGCATCTATCTGCCGTTCCTTGTGATCGATATTGTGATTTCAGCGATTCTCATCTCGATGGGCATGATGATGCTCCCGCCGGTGTTGATCAGCCTTCCGTTCAAGCTGTTGTTGTTCGTCATGGTCGACGGGTGGCAACTGCTTGTTGGTTCGTTGCTGACAAGCTTTGCAACGGATGCAACTGCGACATACACAAGTGCTGTACAGCCGATGGTGCATGATATCGGCTCTCACGTTGCAGTGACGGCCCACGCTGTTGCAAGCCATATCAGAGATATTGCGATTGCACGATTTGTGTAGTTGATTGGAGGCAGACGTGATTGATGACACAGTGATACACATTGTTCGAGACACACTGATAGTGTCGGTTAAGATTGTCGCTCCGATCCTGATCGCCGGTGTCTTTGTTGGTTTGGTTATCAGTATTCTGCAATCTATTACATCTATCCAGGATCAGACACTCAGCTTTGTTCCCAAGATTATCGCGATGATCGCAGTAACAGCAATGCTCGTGCCATGGATTGCGAGCCAGTGGATGCGGTTTGCAGCAGAACTCTTCCAACTGATGTAAACAGGAGACACTCAAGCTCGTGCCGTCTATCGATCCCATTCTTGCAGCAGCGATGCCGTTTCTGTTCGTGCTGATCCGTCTGTCGGGTCTTGCGATCACAACGCCGGTGTTTGCCAGCATCACGATCCCGGTGCGTGCTCGCGCGATGCTGGTTGTGATGCTTGCAGCAGCGGTCTATCCGGGTGTCGTGCTGACTGTCGATATGGAACTCGCCCGTGACCTGCCAGGGCTGCTGGTCATTGCTGTATCAGAGCTACTGATTGGCGCGTCCATGGGACTAATCATGATGCTGGTGTTGTCAGCTCTCGAACTCGCTGGTTTAACAGCTGGGTACCAGATGGGTTTGTCTGTCGCACGTTCGTATAACCCTGAACTGGGATCCGAGAGTGATCCGTTCGGACAGATGCTGTTTTTGTCGGGTATTGCTATGTTTCTGTTGATAGGCGGGCTTGACATGCTGCTCATGGGGCTTGTGCGCACATTCGCGTACGTGCCGGTTGGTGGATTCAAGCTGACCGAGTTGCCACTCGCAACCGTCGTCACAGTGCTGGGGTCAGGATTTGAACTGGCGCTTCGTGTCGCAGCACCGGTGACAGCTGTTGCGCTCCTGGTGATGCTGGCGATTGGCATGCTCGGAAAAACGGTACCGCAGCTGAATGTCATGACGGTGGGCTTTGCGATCAAGGTGGTGCTCGGCGCAGGTATTCTCGCGATCTCGATTGTGGTTGTGGAGAAGATCGCGATGGATGAGATCACCCGTGGTCTTGACGCCGTGAGCGACTGGATAGCGGGACTAGGGGAGTCGGTTGCCATAGTGCAGACGGGAGGCGCACATGGCTGAGGATATGGGCGAACGTACAGAAGATCCAACAGCACACAAGCTCTCGGATGCGCGCAAGAAGGGACAGATTGCGCGTAGTCAGGATCTTGGTGGTGCGATTGCGCTCATTCTCGCGACGGTCGCGGTGATCGTATTTGGCAAGCACGCGATGGCTGAACTCAGCCTGGTGACGCGTCGACTCCTTGATATTCCAACCGCTGATCAAGGCAAACTCACAGAACTGGTGCGAACGGAATCATCATGGACAGGAGCGCGAGCCGCGATCATTGCACTTCCATTCATGGGGCTTATGGCGCTTGGGGCGTATCTCAGCCAAGTGTTGCAGGTGGGGCTGATCATTACAGGGAAACCACTCGAACCAAAGCTCGACAAGCTCAGCCCGATTAAGGGATTTCAGCGGATCTTCGGATTGCGGGGTGTTGTAAAGGGAGCGGCTGGTGTTGCAAAGCTCGTCGCGGTTGCAGGAGTAACAACGCTGTTCTTCTTTGCGCGGTACCGAAAAATCGCCGGTTTGCCCGCGCTCGAACTGCTTTCAGGTATGTATGCAACTGGTGTATTGATTCTGGAGCTGGTTGCATGGATTCTTGTACTGCTGTTCGTGCTTGGTATTGCTGATTATCTGTTCCAGCGATGGCAGCACAGTCGCGATCTTCGCATGACAAAGCAGGAGGTTCGAGACGAGCGGAGGTCAATGGAAGGTGATCCCGATGTGAAGGCCCGGCGGCAGCGCATGGCGCGAGAGATTGCGCTCCAGCGAATCCAGCAGGAAGTTCCGAACGCGGACGTTATCGTCACGAATCCAACGCACTTCTCCGTTGCGCTGAAGTACGACCGCGCGACAATGCATGCGCCCCGTGTTACAGCAAAGGGCGCAGATCTGCTCGCATGGCGTATCCGTCATGTCGCTATGGCAACCGGTGTTCCGATTGTTGAGCGTCCGCCGCTTGCGCGCGCGCTGTACCACTCAATTGAGGTTGGTGAGGAGATCCACGAGGAACATTACGAGGCTGTTGCGGAGATTCTTGCCTACGTGTACAGGCTTGACAGGAAGACCGCAACTGCGGCATGAGGCGATAAACACCGAAACAGGAGTCGTGAGGACGGATGGCAAAGAAACCTGCACAAACACAGCGACAGAGCGTAAAACTGCCCGGCTGGCTGAATAAACTCAGCGAGTATCGCGGGTTGTTTGTGCCGATCGGATTCATCCTGCTGCTTGCGGTGATTCTTGTGCCGCTTCCCACCTGGCTGATGGACATTTTGATTAGTGTCAATATCAGCCTTGCTGTTGTCATGCTGCTCACCACAATCCACATGGAACGTGCGCTCGAGTTCAGCGTGTTCCCGTCGCTGTTGCTTGCAACAACACTGCTCCGGCTTGTCCTGAATATTGCTTCGACCCGATTGATTCTCTCGACGGACGCATCAACACCGGACGGCGCAATGTTCGCTGCCGGTCATGTGATCCAGTCGTTCAGCACGTTTGTTGCTGGCCAGTCGCTGTTTGTTGGTATTGTCATCTTTCTCATTCTGCTTGTGGTGCAGTTTGTCGTGATTACGAAAGGTGCGACGCGCATCAGCGAGGTTGCAGCACGATTCACACTCGACGCAATGCCCGGCAAACAGATGGCGATCGATTCCGACTTGAACGCCGGTTTGATCGATGAAAACGAGGCACGCCGTCGTCGTGAGGAAATCCGTCAGGAAGCGGACTTCTTCGGCGCAATGGATGGTGCATCCAAGTTTGTTCGTGGCGATGCCATCGCAGGCATAATCATTACTGCTGTGAATGTGCTCGGCGGGTTTGCGGTTGGTGCGATCGAACGGGGTTGGCCCGCTGGACAGACCGCCGAAGTGTTCACGCGTCTGACGATCGGCGATGGCCTGACCAGTCAGATTCCATCGTTTATCATCTCAATCGCCGCCGCGCTGATCGTCACACGCTCAAGTTCCAGATCGCAACTCTCCGACGCGATGGCTGATCAGCTTATCAGCCAGCCGAAAGGGCTTGCGATCACCGGGGCATTTCTCGGTTTGCTCTCACTCTCGCCGCTGCCGACGGTTCCGCTGCTTGCAATGAGCGCAGCCATGTTCTTTGCAGCATGGTCAATCTCGAAGCGCAACCGGAAGATTGCACACGAGGTTGAGACCAAGGTTGAAGAAGCGCAGGATGCCGCTCCTCTACCCGCACCCATCGAATCACTGCTCAAGGTCGACACGCTCGAGCTTGAAGTTGGGTATGGTCTGATCGGGCTTGTTGATGTGAAGGCTGGTGGGACGCTGCTTTCGCGAATCGATGCGATCCGTCGCCAGCTCGCGCAGGAGTACGGGTTTGTCATGCCGCCAATCCGCATCCGTGACAACATGCAGCTTGGGACCGATGCGTATCGCATCAACATTCGCGGGAACACCGTAGCAGGAGCTGAGCTTCGCAACGACAAGTTCCTTGCGATGGACTCTGGTATGGCTTCCGGAAAGATCGAGGGAGAGAAAACCAAGGAACCCGCGTTCGGTCTCGACGCGTGGTGGATCGAGGATCGCGATCGTGCGCGTGCCGAGTCGCTCGACTACACCGTCGTCGATCCGACCAGTGTCCTTGCGACACATCTGACCGAGGTGGTGAAGAAGCACGCGTCTGAACTCATCACGCGTGAAGAGGTGGGCAATCTCATTGAGGGGCTCAAAGCAAAGGCACCGAAGCTTGTTGAGGATGCAATCCCTGAGAAAGTCAGCGCATCAGATCTGCATCGTGTCCTTCAGCGATTGCTTGATGAACACGTTTCGATCCGCGATCTTGAGATGATTGTCGAGACCATGGCCGACTGGTCATCCAGAACGAAGGATGTCGATGTGCTGACAGAATACGTCCGCAACTCGCTCCGTCGAACGATCTCGCGCCAATACGCGACAGAGAACCACGAGGACGGGACACTGCAGATTGCATGCGTTACCCTTGATCCCGCGCTTGAGGATGTCATTGCCAGTTACATTGAGCGGACCAGCGCTGGGACGAATATTTCGATGCCAGCACCGACAGCAACGAGGATCGCTGGTGCAATCGCCGATGGATTGAAGCCGTTGGTTGGTGCGGGGCATCATGCTATCGTTGTGACGTCCCCTGCCGTCCGTGCGGTAGTACGACAGTTGATGGCTTCACGAGTCCAGGGCATCGTGGTGCTCGGATACAACGAAATAGACACAAGTGTGCAGCTTGAAACGAAGAAACTGATCTCAGTTGACATGGGGTCCGGGGTGCCCGAGGTTGCAGTGGGGCAGAAGAAGCAGAAAGCGGCATAACTTGCGCGTTCGTGGGATCTGAGCATGTCGACGAGTCAGAGTTGCCCGAGATTTCGGCATTTTTTGCCGGAGGACCGATACATCGATTGGTTGAAAACTCACTCTGTGTTATCACGCAACGGACTGCACCATGGCTATCAAGACGTTCAGAGCACACACAACAAACGAAGCGCTCCAGATGATCAAGCAGGAACTGGGCGACGGAGCCATAATTCTGCACACACGTACTGTAAAAAAGCAAGGGTTGATGGGCATCGCTGCGAAGCCGACAGTCGAGATAACTGCAACAAACAACACAAAGGAAGAGCTTGTACGCATGGCCAAGGAGGCCAAACGCCAGCAAGCAACAAGTCAACCCAAGCCAATGAAGGCAGCGACATCTGTTACGCAGACAACAACCAAAGATGAGCGCAGGAATGTGTCTGAAGTAGAGGGTGACCTCGGGCTGTACTCGCCGAGATCGGTACGAACAAAGCAGATTCCAAACCCCGAACCTGAAAATCCACACAGACAACCAAGTACAAACACAGGAAGAGTACCGGGACCGAATCGACGTGAACACCCGCAATCCGACGTGAACGAGGAACTGAGATCCATCCGATCCGTCCTTGCATCTCTTGTTGCGGCAAATCGGGAGAGGTCGGCAAGACAAACTGCAGAAATCGCATTCTCTCGTAGCGATGATGTTGTGGCAAAGCACTATCTGAAGTTGATTGAGTCTGAGGTCGCGGAAGATATCGCGCATGAGGTGATCCAGCGGGCTGTTGCAACAGTTCCATCCACGCAACGGCATAATCTGGAGTTGATCCATCGTGCAGTTCGAGAGCAGCTTGTCTCACTGGTGCCGACAGCTTCCAATGTTGATAGTCACATCAGGCGTCAGCACAGAGCATCTCGCGTGCTCGCTTTCGTAGGACCAACCGGTGTCGGCAAAACAACCACAATCGCGAAACTCGCGGCAACGCTGACACTCCGCGAGAAACAGCGTGTTGGACTTGTCACGATCGATACGTATCGCATCGCGGCGGTTGATCAGCTTCGCACATACGCCGACATCATTGGCGTGCCGCTGATTGTCGCGCAGACCCCGAGCGATGTTCGTGATGCCTGCGAAAGACTTTCGTCGTGTGATGTGATCATTATCGATACAGCGGGGCGTGCCCCACAGGATACTGGCAAGATTGAGGAGCTCGGCGCGATGCTTGATGCAGCACAGCCTGACGAGATCCATCTTGTTCTCTCAGCAACCGCGAGCCAGTCTGCGCTGTCGTATGCTGCAGATTGTTTTGCGCCGCTGCTTCCGGATCGGATCGTCTTTACCAAACTCGATGAGGCGGTGAACTTTGGTGTGCTCATCAACACCGCAATGAAGGTGAACCTGCAACTGAGCTACTTGTCTGACGGACAGGATGTGCCCGATCGTCTGCTGCCCGGAGAGCCAGGCACACTTGCTGATCTCGTCTTGCCTGCCGATGCCGCCTGAGAGCATTCTGGCATCCCAGTTGAGGAGAACCAGCCGGTTTTCACGCTGTGTGTTTGGATCGTGAGGATCATTTTGCGCAGTTATTGCGCGATGCTGTGTTGTCGCAACATATTTATTGGACGTTGTGAGAATATGGGCATGAATTCCATCTCATGTGCTGAAATCTGTACAGCGAGGTTGAAGTACAGCGTGTACCCAGCCGATGAGGCCCCGTTCATCACGAGGTGAAGGAGAAGCAGTGGATCGGAGAGGCGTCCCAACACGAGTGGTGGCAGCGGCATTTGCTCTGTCAGCCTTCAGTGTGGCAGTGCTCTCCGGCATCTGGGCTTCCAATCCAACAGGCTACGTTCTGAAGGTTGCACTCGCGTCGAGTTTCCTGTGCTACTTTGCTGGTCTGATCATCGGCAGCATCGGAGAACGCGCAGCTCTCGGCCATATCCGCGACTTTGAAAAGAACAACCCCGTTCCCGATGTCGAGGCAGAAATCGCAGCGGCACTCCAAAGCGAGGGTGAAGATGGCTTTGAGATCGTTGGCTCGGTCGGCGATGTTGGGATTCCAGCACACGAGACGAAGGAGGCAGCATAGTTTCTGAGCGCATGTCCTGCGCATCACAGGAAGTGATGTGCCGAACCAGCATGCGGCATTTGTTTGAAATCACGTTCCGCGGGAACCACGCGTCTCAGGAGGAGATGTGCCCAGCGGAGAACTCCACGGAAGGAACTGCCCGAACACGCATGCAACGTGCATGCACCAACGGGCGCTTGGGTCAAGGAGAGGACCACACCCATGGCACAGATGCAGATCACACGTCGTTCCGTTCGCTCACGCAGCCGCTTTGCAGTTCGTCACGCACAGTCGGATGTCTCGCACTCCCCGCTCAATAACAAGCCGATCGAAGAAGTCTGGCGGGACTACGCAAAGAACAAGACAAGCGAGGTTCGCAACTTCCTGATGGAAAAGTTCTTACCGCTTGTGCGTTTCAACGCACAGCGCATCTACGCACGTCTGCCCGATGAGGTTGATCTTGAGGACCTGATGTCCGCTGGTATGTTCGGCCTGATGGATGCAGTGAACTCGTTCGATCTGTCACGCGGTGTGAAGTTTGAAACATTCTGCGCTCCGCGCATTCGTGGTGCGATCCTCGACGAACTCCGCTCAATGGACTGGGTGCCCCGCCTTGTTCGGTCGCGTTCGTCCAAGATGGAAGGCGCACGCCAGCGCATTGAGAAAGAACACGGCCGTCCAGCAACAGATGACGAAGTCGCATCGTTCCTCGGCGTTGACGATGACGAGTTCACCAAGCTCAAGCGTGACTCACGTGCGGTCTCAACTATCAGCATCACACGCAAGGCCAGCGCAAACTCTGATGATTCCCGCGAGTCACGCGAGATCGATGTCGCGAACAACGATGAAGAAGGAAACCCGGTTCTTCTCATGCAGCGACGCGATATCAAGGAACTCATTACAAAGGGGTTGAGCCGGTCCGAGCGCCTGATCGTGATTCTCTATTACTTCGAGGGAATGACGATGCGCGAGATCGGGGCCACACTTGATCTTTCAGAAAGCCGTGTTTCTCAGATGCACAGCTCGATCCTGGCGCGTCTGCGCGTGCAACTGCAGCACCGCGAGAAAGAACTCGAAGAAGCTGCGTAATCAAACAATATCTTTGCTGCAAACACGTACAACCCCGAATGACGCTCGGGGTTGTTTTTATATACGGCAGGGGCTATTCCCACTCAATCGTTGCAGGAGGCTTGGACGAGATGTCGTAGACGACTCGGTTCACACCTTTCACTTCGTTAATAATGCGTGAGGAGATCGTGGCAAGCACGTTGAATGGAATACGAGCCCAGTCCGCGGTCATGAAGTCCTGCGTCTCGACTGCACGGATCGCAACAACGTGCTCATAGGTTCTGCCATCACCCATCACGCCAACACTTTGGACGGGCAAGAGCACTGCAAATACTTGACTGGTACGGCGGTATAACTCTGCTGCGACAATCTCTTCGAGCAGTATCTCATCGCAGTCACGCAGCACTTCGAGTTTGTCGAAAGTGACCTCACCCAGGACGCGAACTGCAAGTCCCGGCCCAGGGAAGGGATGCCTCCAGATGATCTGCTCGGGAAGTCCCAGTACGCCACCAAGTTTGCGAACCTCGTCCTTGAACAGATCGCGCAGTGGTTCGACGAGTTCGAATCCCAGTTCCTCAGGCAACCCACCAACATTGTGATGGAGTTTGATATTGGCGCTCTGTCCAGCGTGCCCGTGTCCGGATTCAATGACATCGGGATAGAGTGTTCCTTGTGCAAGGAACCTTGCGCCTGAAATGTCTTCTGCTGCAGACTTGAACACGTCGATGAACCGGTGTCCGATGAGCTTGCGTTTCTGCTGTGGATCGGTTACGCCGCTCAGATCGCTGAGAAACTCCTTTGATGCGTCAACAACACGCAGATCGATCTGAAAGTGATCTCGGAACGTGGATTCAACGAGATCCCGTTCGCGTTTGCGAAGCAGTCCGTTATCGACAAAGACACAGGTGAGTTGATCGCCGATTGCTTCGTGCAGTAGTGCTGCAACGACAGACGAGTCTACGCCACCGGACAATCCGCAGATGACACGGTCATTGCCGACCTCCTCGCGGATCCGATCTGCCTGCTCGCGTGCAAAGTCGGCCATCTTCCATGTGCCGTGGCACTTGCAAATCTCAAAGAGGAAGTTGCGGAGGATGTCTGCGCCGTGCGGTGTGTGTGTGACCTCCGGGTGGAACTGCACGCCATAGAACTGCGGCATCTCACTCGGCGCTTCAGGATGCGTCATCACAGCTGCGTATGGACATGTCGGTGTGGTAGCGAGTGTGATGAACCGTGAGGGATCGAGCGTTTGGACCTGATCGCCGTGCGACATCCAGACGGTTGTTCGATCGGGTACAGCGTTGAGTAGATTTCCAGCGGCGGACTTTGATCGATGCTCAATGGAAAGAGCTGCTCGTCCAAACTCGCGATGCGAAGAACGTTGCACTTGGCTGCCCAGCAGGGAGCATGCGAGTTGCATGCCGTAACAGATCCCAAGGATGGGTACACCCAGTTGAAAGATCTCTGGGTCCATGGTGGGGGCACCGTCGTCATACACACTCGACGGTCCACCGGACAAAATGATTCCCTTGGGGTTCATTGCGCGCAGTTCGGCAGCGCTGATGCTCGGGGCCACAAGCACCGAGAAGACACCGCCGTCCCGGACGCGCCGAGCAATAAGCTGGGCCGTCTGCGACCCGAAATCGAGAATGGGAATAACCTCATCGCTTGGGAGCGACGACGCATAGTGGGGTGTGGAATCCATAAAAGGACGTTTGCTGCCCCTTCGGGCTGGCACCGTCTGAGACCTTCATGCATCGAAAATGCGGGTCAGATACGGAAATCCCAGCAGGGAAGCGGGAAGGATATTCCCTGAGAAGGGTTTGGACGACATCGGATGAGCGCAAAAACGACTCCTGACAGGTCGAATCGGGAAGACTCCCAGCCCCAACTGCCGACCAATTGGACGGTGAAAGTCTTGATTCTGTCAATTCTGTCAATTCTGTCAATGGTTGTTCTGGTTGGCTGTGCAAAGCCGAGCACTGTTGGGTTGGATTCGCCTGTCCCTTCCGCGCGGATAAAAGCGACTGCGGTTGCTGCGGAAGAAGGTGACGAAACGGCTATTCCTGATCTGATACGTATGCTCGACAGCGACGATCCGCTTGTTCGGATGATGTCTCAGCACGCACTGGACCGATTGACCGGTGAGACATTCGGATATTCGTATGCCGATCCGGAATCCAAGAGAAACGAGGCAATTCAGCGATGGGCATCCTGGTACGAAGCCCCAGACGCAATCTCGCCATGACCAAGCTCAAACCACACATCTCTATTGAGTTCCAGAGCAATCCCAAAATGCTCTGCGGTGTGCGTGAACTTATAGCGAACGTAGCTGAACGCATGGGATTTGCATCAGACGAATCAACCCGCATCAAGCTTGCAGTCGACGAGGCCCTTGCGAATGTGATTCGTCATGGGTACAGCAAGCGGGAGGATGGGCCAATTGCGGTCCAGGTCTGGTTTGAGCCTACTTCTGGGAAACGACAGGAGTACAAGGCCCTTCGGATTGTGATAGAGGATGAGGGCGTCCAGATTGAACCGGATCGGATCTGTGGCCGTGATCTCGATGACATCCGCCCGGGAGGGTTGGGGGTTCACATTATCAAAGAGATCATGGACGAGGTGGTATATGAAAAACGGAGTGGGGGAGGGATGCGCCTGACAATGGTCAAGCACATGCCGCAGAAACAGGACGCAGCACAGACTGCCTGACCTACAATAGAGAGTGCATATGAGCAGTGATCATCTTCCGATTGACGTTTCAAGCGATGGCGGCATCACCGTGGTGGCTCCACGTGGCGATATCGACCTTGCCCGCAGCCCTGTGCTTCGCCAGAGCCTCCAACAGGCCCAGGCAAGCAGGCCAAAGCGGCTGGTGATTGATCTGGCCCAGGTTGACTACATGGACAGTTCTGGTGTTGCGACGCTGGTCGAAGCGCTCCAGGCTGCACAGGCAAACGCAACAGCGATGATCCTGTGCAATCTTCAGAATCGGGTCCAGTCCATCTTCGAAATTGCTCGGCTGGACACGATTTTTACGATACAGCAGGATCTACGCGACGCGATTAGCGGCTGACCACTGAGGATCATCCGCTTCCGGAGGATGATCTGTGGCTGAGCAGCAGACAACAGAACCACGACTGTCAGTTTTCACCATGCTGGCAATACCGTTCGACTGGCTCGGCGGTCGCATGCTTGGGATTCTTGAGCATATTGGCTCGACGGTGAACCTGTTTATCGATGCGTTACGATGGATTCTCCGCTGCGGGACATCGAAGCAATACCGTCTCGGTCGTGCTGCCATTATCTCGCAGATACTCCGCATCGGTGTACGATCAATCGCAATCATTTCGCTCGTGTCAGGTTCGGTGGGTTTGATCCTTGCGCTGCAGATGGCACCGCCACTCGACCAGTTTGGCTCGCGAGAGATCGTCGCCCGGATTGTTGGTGTTGCGGTCTTCCGTGAACTCGGCCCACTCATCTCTGCGATTGTGCTCACAGGATTCGCTGGTGCTGCAATCGCTGCCGAGATCGGCACGATGGTGGTGAATGAAGAGATCGAGGCGCTCGAGGCGCACGCGCTCAATCCAACCCGATTTCTGGTTGTTCCACGCATCCTTGCAACAACAGCGAGCATGATTGTGCTTGCTGTGTATGCCGATCTTGTGGCAAACGGCGCCTCGCTGTTCATCTCAATGACAACACTGGGCATCCCGTTCACAACCTACTGGGACAACATGATGGCCCAGGTGAAGCCGGTGGATTTTTACACCGGGCTGATCAAGTCGGGCATCTTCGGGTGCCTGATCGGGCTGATTGCCTGCCACAACGGGTTAAAGGTGACAGGTGGTGCTGACGGTGTTGGCCGTGCAACGACTAACACTGTGGTGCAGTCAGTCGTGTCGATTATTGTTGCCGACTTGATGTTCACCGCGATCTTCTTCATTCTGGGTCTGGTCTGATCACTGGGACCACGATCTATCAGTGTGTTCGTAAAATGTCAGGACTCATTTTTATTGACCGATGCAATACGGGTGCGCTGGGAGTGTTTATCTGATACGCTGGATTCCGCGTAAACCCGGACACGTAACACAAGGACAATGTCATGTCACGCACGAGTCATATTTCCACATTTCGTTCCGCTCGATCACGTACAGCTGGACTCCTCGCAGGCGCTGTGTGCGCTGTCGCTTTGGTCGCTGTGCCTGCTGCATCCGCTCAGCAGCGGGGCGGCTTTGCCGGTGGCGGCTTTGGAGGCGGTGGCGGATTTGGCGGGTTCGGTGGACAGGATGCTGGCATTACGACGCGTCAGATTGATCAGATTGCAGAGAAGCTCTCGCTTGACAAGAGCCAGATCGAAGCGATTCGCACACTCCACAACGGGTACGACGCACAACTCCGCGAGATTCGTGAAGAGATGCAAAGCATGATGCGTGACGCACGCGAAGCGATGCGCGATGGTGATCGCGGTGCGATGGAGGATATGGGCGAGAAGATGACAGCCTTCCGCACATCGCAGGAGAAGTCGGAGCATGAGTTCATCGACAATGTGCAGTTGATGCTCACAGATTCGCAGCTTGAGCATTGGGACGGTGTTGATCGCATGCTGCGTCGCGAACGCACCATGCGCCGCGGCCTGATGAGTGGCGAACGGGTGAACGTGATCAGCCTTGTCAACGAGCTAGAACTTTCAAGCGACGTTCGCGGCGAGGTGAACGGTGTGCTGAACGATTATGAAGTTGCACTCGATCGTGAGCTTGTCCGTCGCAACGACTTCCAGGAAGAGATGGCAGGGAAGATGCGTGAGATGTTCCAGTCACGCGATATGGAAGCTGCCGACAAGATGATTGAGGAAGGCCGGAAGTACTCTATGGCGGTACGCGATGTGAATCGCAAGTACGCCCGCATGATCACAGACATGCTCCCTGACGGTATTCGTGGCGACTTCGAACGCCGTGTGCAGCGCGAGAGCTATCCCGATGTCTACCGTCCAACGCGCGTTGAGCGTTCGTTCGATGCGGTGATAGGTTTCTCTGATCTTGATGATTCCCAGCGCGAGTCAGTCGAGATTCTGCGTGAATCGTTTGGTCGGCAGGTCGAAGGTATCAATATACGGCTTGTGAAGCTGACGGAAGAGCGGGAGATGAACTTCTCAATGTCTGACATGATGCAGCGGTTTGGTAACCGCGATGGTGATAACGAAGACCCGATGGGCGAGCTTCGTCGTGAGAAGCGCCAGCTTGATACTTCCACCATGGAAAGTCTTGAGAAGCTGCTTTCCGCGAGCCAGGTATCACGGCTTCCTCAGGAGGAGGATCGCGGCGGGTTTGGTGGTCGTCAACAGGGTGATCGTCGTCAGCAGCAAACAGATCGTGGTCGCGGCGGTCAGCGTCAGCAGCGAGATCGGTTCTGATTCTCGGCTCGAAACCGAGCATCTGCAGCGGCACGAAGCCGCTGATCTTCCGCAGGCGATAGCACCGGTAGTACAGCCTTTCCGGTCTGCAGAGCAAGCTCAATGTAAGGAACACATGTGCCGCACCCGGTTCCAAACCGGGTTCGACTTTGTATCGTCTTTATGTCAATCCCCTGATTGTGCAAGTGCAGAACTTCTGCAAACAGCACATCCTGACACACACATCGAGTCACACAACCTGTCGGATTTACACCACTCACGCGATGACCTCAAGGCGTGCGTACTCCAGCGCAAACGTCTTTTCACCTATGTGTCGGAACGCGATGCGTGCTCGTGGTGTTGAACCCTTCTCGATCCACACAACACGGCCAATTCCGAACTGGGGATGGCGAACAACCGCGCCCTTTCTCAGGCCGCTCTCGTCCTCGTATTCGATCGTTTGTTCATTCGGACTGCGCGGAGATGTTGCACGTATTTGAGGCGATAACTCGGGAACTGTGACGCCCGAGTAGTCGAGTGCATGCACATGTGCAGGATCAAACTCGCTTAGGAACCTGCTTGGCATCATCACCTGTGTGCTGCCACGGATCATGCGCATTCGGGCGCTCGAGATAAGCAGCCGCTTCATCGCGCGCGTGATGCCGACAAAGCACAGTCTCCGCTCTTCCTCGAGTTCCGCGTTTGATTCAAGCGCACGATGCCCGGGCAGTGTGCCCTCCTCAAGCCCAATGATGCCGACAACCGGGAACTCCAGGCCCTTTGCGGCGTGCAGTGTCATCAGCGTGACAGATCCCGAGTCTTCATCGATCGCATCGGCATCAGAGATCAGTGCGATTGATTCAAGATACGCTCGAAGCAACGCAAGCAATGGGGGAGCGGCTGGTATTGTCGGCTCATCGTCCAGAAAAGAGGGCACATCGAGTGCGGCATCCGCGGAGGGATCATATTCAACCTCGAATGTGCGTGCACTTGAGACAACTTCTGTCAGGTTGCCGATCCGTTGTTCGTCGGTCTCATTGCGCGACTTTGCAGCGAGTGTTCGATACATGCTCAGCAGCCCCGAGTCTTCGATGACACGGTCAACAAGCTCATGCAGCGAGCCAGCGACACTTGCGCCCATGAAACTACCGCTGCCAGTCCAGTTGTCGATCATCGAAACAAAGTCTTTGATGGCATTCCTTGCTCGGGAGGAAAGATCAGGCACGTGTGCTGCATCGCGCAGCGCGTCAAAGAGCGACATGTGATAACTGTCGGCGTAGGTTTGTACCTTTGTTATGGAGGTTGCGCCGATTCCTCGGGCCGGGGTATTGATGCAGCGCATGAGCGATACTTCATCTGCATGGTTTGCGATAAGTCGGAGATATGCTATGAGATTGCGAACCTCCTCACGCTGGAAGAATGATGTGCCTCGGGCGATTGTGTATGGAATCCCGTTGCGACGCAACGCGTCTTCAATCACGCGTGAGAGCGCGTTGTTTCTGTAAAACACAGCCATCTCACGCCACGCGTATCCGTCGTCCTGGCTTCTGTCGCTCAGCCACTGCGCCATGAGTTGGGCTTCATGCTGCTCATCACGGCACAGGAACATCTCGACAGGTTCACCGCCCTCGGTGGTTGTAAAGAGATCCTTGTGCTTCCGTTGCTGATTTTTCCGGATGAGTGCATCAGCAACGGCGAGCACCGGCTGCGTCGAGCGGAAGTTCTGCCCGAGCAGAATCGTTGTTGTGCCCGGGAACTGGTTCTCAAAGTCCAGAATATTGCGAATATCAGCGCCACGCCAGCCATAGATCGACTGATCCGGATCGCCCACGACGCAGATGTTCGGAACGTGCTGCAAGTTCACCCCGAGGTCACTCGCATCAAGCGGAACGGAAGTCGCTCTCCCTTTGGCGATCTGTGTTGCGATGACAAGCTGCGCACGATTGGTGTCCTGGTACTCGTCGATCATCAGATACTGCCATCGACTTGCGCACCCGTGGCGGATGTCATTGTTCTCTCGAAGCATCTTTGCTGTGAGCACAAGCAGGTCATCAAAGTCTGCAGCGTTTGCTGTTCGCAGCGCATTCTGGTATGCGTGGAAGATCTTTGCGACTGTTCGCGAGTAGAAGTCGCTCGCCGAGGCTGCGAACAGATCTGCGTCCTGAAGCTCATTCTTTGCATTCGAGATCGCTGCGAGTACGGAACGTGGCGGCCAGTTGTTGACAGAAAGATCAAGATCTGCGATGACGCGCTTCATCAATGAGACCTGATCATCGGTCACGTAGATGGAAAAATCGGGCTGGAGCCCGTTCAGGTCGGCGTGTTCAGCATAGCGCCGGAGTAATCGGGCGCACAATGAGTGGAACGTTGTCACCGTCAAGCCCCGGGAGAGGGCACCCTCGCCAAGGACATGCATGACGCGCTCGCGCATCTCACCAGCTGCTTTGTTTGTAAATGTGAGTGCGAGGATCGACCATGGTGCTACGCCGGTACGGACCAGGTGGGCAATTCTGCGCGTAATGACCCGTGTTTTCCCCGAGCCAGCTGCAGCGAGAATGAGCAGCGGCCCGTCACGGTGCAACACAGCAGACCGCTGGGCATCCGTCAGATCATCCAGCAGTGGATCGGGCTGCGGGTTCTGTGCAGGATCAAATGATGGCATGGTGCTCGACACGACTGTAAGCGTAGTCAGTCAGCATGATCTGTCGACAACCGCACGGTTTTCGACAGTTGGAGTTCACAACTCCACAGCGACAAGCCTGTCGGTATCCACAAATGCGAGTGTCCCGCGCACGTGTTCCAGTGGACATCCCAGCATGTGTGAAGCTGCACGCATATAGACTTGCACCTGGGACTTGAGATGCAGCATGTGCTGACTGGTCGTAGTAATGTCCCTGTACCCTGTCTTATAATCAATGATATGAACAGTGTCGATCTGGTCCGTTTCAACAGAACGCTGCTCGTGGATTCTGTCTATTCGACCTGTCACAAGCGTTGGATCTGGTAGATCAAGCGTGCATGCAAAGCTGCGTTCACACCGGACGAGTGTTTCATGCCGAGCCTTATGTTCAGGTTGCGAGAGCAGCGCATGCAGATTTGCGGTGTACTGAAACTGATTGATCGCCGATTGCAGCAGTACCGATGCGGATGCTGTGTCGATCATGCATTGGGCTGCGATAGAGCGAACAACGTTCGTGTCTTTACACAGATCACGAAGTGACTGGATTGTTGCATCACCTTGCCACCACAGCACGTGTTCAAGCATAAAGTGCCATACAAGACCGTTGATTGAACCGTCAATATCTGTGTTGAGACGAGCGAAGTTGGGAACAGGTTCGTCCGCATTATGTGCTGCGGATTCTGGCTTGATCGGTTCCTCGAATACTGTTGCAAGCTGGCTTGGTGTTAGCCGTGGCCTGCGCCAATATGGTGGCGAGGATGATCGTGAGAGTCGTCGCAGTTGTTCACCTGGCGCGCTCTCAGCGTGTGCTTCGTCATGCGGTGCGGTGCTGCGATTACTTGCCCAGATGCTGGGCTGTCGATCAGGTACAGCAGACCAGACGATGTCGCCATGATGTGCCTGTTGCAACGTCTTCTGATACGGATTGCCAATCAATGCAGAGGAGATGATGTCTGCTCCGCATAGTCTGGGCTTGGCAAGTCCGCCAGACTTTGTAAGCTTTGGATACGGGACGATCATTTCCAACAGTCTGATAGCGCGTGTCATGCCGACATACAGGCAGCAGAGTTCTTCAGTAAGATACCGTTGGTGTGCCGACTGATACGCTTGCTCGTATCGTGGATCCAGCTTGCGTATCAGCTTATTCGGATACGCTCCGATTGCACGCGGCGGTGCAAGAGGTGTGGCTTGATCTACAAGAGCCTCGCCAGACTGCATCTGCCAGATCTGATCGAGGTCCGCAAGAATCACGACGTCATATTCAAGTCCCTTTGCCTTGTGCAGTGTTGTGACTGTGATGTGCCGTTTGTCCTTGTCATCGATACGCTCAGATTCGATTGTTGTGATGAATGAGTCGAGATCAAATGGGCCGGCAGTCGTGTCGAACGTGTCTGCGAGGTCGATGAGATGTTCGAACAGTTTGAGGGAATCTGCATCCATGGAGGCGTGGCACTGGGTTCTTAACATCGCTAGGAATCCGCCCACACCTCGCGCTGCAATGAGACGTTGAATCTGATATGCGAGTTGTTCATCCGAGCAGTCAGTTGAGTCAACGTGCTCTGCGAATGGTGAGCGTCGGAACTCATGGGCAGCAACCTGATCTGTTGGATGGGCTGCGAGTTGGAGCGCGTGCATTGCAGCCTGAACTGCTTGATTATCTATAAGCAGCTTTCCAGCTTCATCGGACGCGTCAATGCCACGATGTCGCAGCGCATTGATAACTGCAGGGATATTTTTGTTCTTTCGAAGAAGAACGCCGATTGTGCTGTGCGGCGATGTCTGGAGTGCAGTGGCGACACGATCTGCGACCAGTGTTGCGCGTGGCGAGAACAGTGATTCCAGATCATCCGGATCTTCATCTTCGGCTGATATCTCAATCGAACGTCGATCGACCACAATGTGAGCCTGACCCGGCCTATCAACGTGGTGTGCTCTATGCGGAACGAAGAGGTCTGTGAAGTTCGTGGCAACATCATGATTCAACGTGTCAACATGTGACAATGACATGAAAACACGGTTCACGGTGTCCAGAATCACCGGTGATGATCTGTAGTTTGTATCCCTATCTTCAAACTGAAGTTGTGGCCAGCGAGTTCCGAGATATGTGATGAGTGACGGTTCTGCACCACGCCAACTGTAGAGCGATTGCTTCGGATCTCCCACAAACAGCGCAGAACCCGAGCCGCTCAGCAGTTCATCAAGCAGGGGGTCCAGCATCTGGAACTGATCAACCGATGTGTCCTGGAACTCATCGATCAGCACATGGGAAACTCGGCATTGCAATCGAAAATACAGTTCCTGCACCTTTTCCGCTGACAGAATATCGCTGTCGATGATCAGGGGTGGAAGATCACTGAAGATAAATGCGTCCTGCTCGCGCATCAGACGGTGGAGCACATCATCGTACTTTGTCAGTAGATCGCGCAGAGCCAGTGCTTTGTGATGGTGCTCAGTGAGCAGCATCGTACTCGCGTGATGTGCAAGTGGCTCAAGCACCTCAAGCCACTCACGTTCAATTGGAACGCTGTAGTATGTTTGACCTTCGCCGAGAGCAGCAGTTGCCAGCCCATTTTCAAGCATGTTGGCCCAATCTGACTGGTTGAGTTGCTCAAGAAGTGTCTGCTTTGCCTTGACCCATCGCGAATCAGGCTTCTGTGACTTTGCTGTTAGTGGTATAGATGCTGCCTCGAGTCTACTGATAAGCGCCCCAAGTGCGTCGCCATCCAATGGTGCGGAGAGCGGCTTGAATCCATCCCATGCGCCCGGTGATTGTCGAGCGGAAACAAAGGCTTTGTGGTTTGCATGCACACAACGCAACGCGGTGTTGTCGACATCTCTTGAGAGTGCTTGTGATGTTAGTGCATCAAGCATGTACGCCATCTCACGTAGTGATGATGTGTCAATGACCGTCTCTATCGTCTGCTCGGAAAGAGCCGCGAGTTGTTGCTCATACAGGACATTGCCAGTGTCGGCAAATCCAAACTCTGGCCCCATCATGTTGACGAGACGCAGCGCGAAACTGTCCAGCGTCATGATCTGAAAGTGCTGCGGTTGCCTGAGCAACGTCAGTGCAACGGACATGCAAAGCTTCTGTGTCAATGCAAAGCCACATGCAGATTCGAGTTCCCTGAGTGACGAACGCGATGTGACAGCAGAGAGAAGTCTGGAGAGAACTCGATGCTGGATCTCACCCGCAGCTTTTCGTGTAAACGTAGCTGCGAGTATGGAGCTTGGTGGCGCGCCCGATGCCAGAAGTCTGATGTACTGGCTCGTCAGTTCATATGTTTTTCCTGTGCCAGCTGACGCAAGAACGACTCGACTTTGCGGCTGATCGAAGAGTATTGGTGTAGCATACGATGAGTTACTCATGTGTTGCACCCGCTGAGTTGGGAAGATCTTCAGTGAGAGCATTCAGCGAGGCTGCTTCGAGGGCATCGTTGTCGTCGAAGATGCCCCTGCGCATGCGATTAACGAGCGCGAGCGCAATCATGTCAGCTTCGAGCAGTTCGTTTTCATCCCATGTTGCTTCATACCCCCCAATATTGGCAGGCTTCTTTGGGAGCGCGACATACATGAACTTTATTTGGCGCTGTTTGTCTTCAGATCCAAGAAGATGTCTATATAACGGAAGCTGCAGATTCGTCCATCCTTCTGACGTCTTGTGGGCCTGATCTGGTTTGATCAGTGATTCACTTGTTTTGTAGTCGATGACTGCAAGCTCGCCGGTCTGGGCATTGATATCGATGCGATCGATCTGACCACGGAGTTGCACAGATGTCGTACCTCTCTCAAGTATTGCAGGGTCAGAGGACCATTCAGTTTCCTTAATGCGCCAGCCCTGCGAGGCATGTGCCGCCTGCCACTCGGCAAATCTGTGCAGTCTGCCATACGCTGCGCGTCTTTGAAGCAGAAGCGCCGTGTTGGGTGTATCGCCATAGAACTCCTGGGTGCATGCGTCCAGCGTGCTGGAAAGTACCGATGCAATAACATTGGGATCCTTTGAGTGTTTCGCGTCAGACAGACCAAAGAGATGGAGCACGCGATGGAGAAGAATACCAAAGTCAATCGGACCAAGCTGATGCGATGGACATTCGATCGGGAATGCGTGTGCAATATGCTGAAGGTAAAACTGATATGGCGATGCGATATATGTGCGAAATGAGGTAACCGGAAGGATGTCGATCCTGACTGGTTCGGCTGGTTTCTTCTCAGAAAAGAGGTCCCGTTCGCCCGGAATCAGAGCTGGAACGATTTTGCTGGCCTCATATGTTGTGTGCAGTGTGTGTTGCGCGAGCTCGATTGCTGCGACATCTTCCGTATGAAACAGCAACGGACTGGGGAGCACCTGATCACCGTTCTGATCAGTGGTGCCGGTAATGATCCTGCATGTTTTCTTTGATCGAAGAAGCGTTGTCAGAATGCAAGCGTCGCGTGCAGCGCGATCATCCCATGTTGGCAGATGCAGCTTTTTTCGCACTGTGTCTGTCAGCCACGGATGAGACTGGGGTGACATTGGTAATGTATTCTCGTTGGCTCCCAGAATCACAACGTGTTCGGCGGGGTCGGTGACAAGCTCCAGCAACCCGACAGCCTCGATCTCTTCGGATGTTGGAAGCGGAGCGGGCATCTCCTTGTCAAGTTGTTCAATCAATGCCTTCACTATGCTCTGTGGAGCAACTTGGTCACGCGTTCCAATGCGCAACGATGCGAACTGATGGAGTACGCCACGACACACTTCAAGAGCAGGTTCGCTTGAACCAAATCCGAGTAGCTCTTGGAGACAGTTGATTATGCCAGCAATCGTGTCTCGATCTGCAGACGTGAAATCTGTCAGAGCCCGGAGTTGTTTGAGGAACGTGTGAATGACGGTGCTGTCAGGTACTGGCAGCCGATCAAGCTGCGTTTTCAGTGCGTCAAACGATGACGGCATGCAACTGGATCGCATTGCGTCAAGGTGAGCCAGCACAGTGTCAGGAGTCGCATTGTCCGCGTAGCCGGTATCGCTCAGCAGTCTTTGTAAGATCCGGCGCGTGAGCCTTTGCCGTAAAAGTAGAGTGAGGGTGTCGGGTGTGCTCAATGCGAGAAATCGATCTAGCGTGACAAGAAATCTGCCAACGTCCGTTGTAAGCAGTGTTGCATGGGTGGGAGGACGGACCGACTCTTTCGCGAGTAATTCCGCTTCGCGGACGAGAGGCATGCCGAGTGCAAGATCCAGCAAGCCAAACGTTACATCATGTGACTCAGTCTTTGTATTGCCGAGCGCGAGTGTGAGCGCTGCTTGGCACTGTGAACGCACGTCGCCAGCACGCACCACATGCTCGGTTGTCAATGGAATCGGCCATTCATTCCACTTGCGTGTGATGCAACAGCCAAGATCATCATACATCGTGTGCATATCAGCGGGCGCATAGATCAGTGGCATCCTTGTATCCACGCATTGCTGGAGAAGTTCTTTCAGTCTATATGGAAGTTCTGTCGTACATGCAAGGTATACCTGCTGAAAACCGGATCTGTCGGTATCCGAGCTTTGGCCGGAAACACCAGGATCATGCAGCCCGTGTGATGCAAGCAAGTCGAAGTAGGTTCCTTCGGTCGTTGCGGCAGCGTGCCAGCGTTTCTGCATAGTTTCGGGGATGATGTCATGTACAACCTGAAGTGACGATTCGATGGTGTGCCCGGCAAGCGTGAGTTCTTCCAGCATTGTGCGCAATATGCGAGCAACACTCTGGATATCCTTGTCGGTTCGACGCCCATGCATGACGAGATGCTCGTATGTTTGAAGGGAGAGCTGTCTTACAGCCTGCTCCCATACGAGTCTCTGCTCGATAGATGATGCTGGCGATGTTGAAAGTGTCTTCGGAGGTACAAGGAGATCGATAGCCTGAGTTGGTGTTGCCAAGACGGGCGGCGAGAACCACATGCTTTGCTGCTGATGTGACTCTGAAAGCTCCACTAGTGTTGAAAGGAGGACTCGCTTTGCTCTGCTGGTCGGCAGAATCACGAGTGTGTCACTGAAGTCGATCTCACGAGTTAATGCGCTGTTCCGCTCTGTATGACAGCGGAGCATAAACGCAGCAACGGCACGGATTGCCGGACTTTCCCAGCCGAGAAATATGCGTGTATCTTTCTGATCTGTCGATATGGCGTTGGGATTTGGTGCCATCATGCGAATTGTATCGATATCGCAGGAAGATGTATTGGTTGTGGGTCAAAGATGCCAATCAGGATACTCATCCGGACTTTGAGCCAGCTGCCGGATGAGGTTGTTCTGAGTCCTGACGCATCTGGGCAAGTGCAGCACGCAGGCTTGGTTTGCGATTGGAACGTGTCCCAGACTGTGTTTGTGGAACTCCAAGGGCTTGTTTGCGTTCACTTTCTTTGACATCAGTAGGGTGTAGTGGTGTGTTGTCCGTTTCTTCGCTTGATTCATAATGATCAAATCGAACGGGCACTGTTGTTGATACGCCGCGTTCCTGCATTGTGATGCCAAAGAGCCGATCTGCTGCGCGCATCGTTTTCTTATTGTGAGTAATCACAATAAAGTGTGAGTGCGAAGTAAACTCGCGCACAACACCAACAAACCGCCCGACGTTCGCCTCATCGAGCGCTGCATCCACCTCGTCCAGCACGCAAAAGCATGACGGTTTGGACTGGAATATGGCGAGCAGAAGTGCCACAGCAGTCAGCGTTTTTTCGCCGCCAGACAGCTGCGAGAGTGCGCGCGGCTCCTTGCCAGGCGGCTTTGCGACAATCTCAATCCCGCTTTCAAGCAGATCAATCTCGTCCGTGACAATCCTGTGTCCGTCAACTTCTCGCACCAGAGGCATGAGGCGTATTTCCGCACGACCACCACCGAACAGCTTTCTGAACATGCCGTCTGGCGAAGCGAAGTGCTCACGAATCGCGTCGAGAGCTTCCGAAAACCGCGAGCGTGACGCATCGTTCAGTTGATCGATCAGTGTGATGAGCTTGGTGCGGGCGTCGTCAAGGTCAGCAATCTGTGCAATTAACTCCTCGTTGCGCGATTCGAGCTGTGTTTCTTCGGCAATCGCGCCGAGATTGACAGATCCGAGATGTCGGATCTCTTTTCGGAGTCGCTCGACATGCGGCATGTCCATGCCCGGATCGGCTGGCTCCATATCATTTGAATCAAGAAGTTCGCAGTACTCAACGTATTCTCGCAGCAGATCAAACTCATCATCTCCCGAGGCTGCGCGTTCTTCCATCGACTCTGCTTTGACAACAAGTTCCCGGCGGAGCAACTCAAACTCGCGCCATTGTTCGTCGAGTGCATCCTGTGTTGTTCGGTGTTCGGAGAGCCTGCTGCTCGTGTGTGAGACACGCTGGTCGGCGACCGAGAGTGTTTCGCGGCGAGCTTGCACAAGCGCGTCAAGCTCGTGGATCTTTTCCGAGGACTCAGCGGCTACTTGCTCAGACTCGGTGATCTGGGATTGTGTTTGCTCAACGTGCGCCCGCGTCTGATCCAGTCTTGCGATGCCGGAGGTCATCTCTCGAACAACCTGTTCAAGTGTGGACTCGACCGCGCGTCCTTCGCGTTTGCCCGATGCCAGCTGTTCCGTGAGCTTGCCAGTTTCGACGCGTGCAGCTGCGAGTTGCTCGGCTGCGTGATCCGCGCTCGTTTGCGCATGCTCAACATGTGACTCCGCGGCAGCGAGTTCGTCACGTTGTCCGTGGAGGGTTTGTTGCAACTGGTGAATCGTGTCTGTAGCCTGTTGTTGATCCCGCTGGAGTGCTTCGCGCCGCTGATCAAGTTCGTTGTGCTCTTCCTGAAGATCGTTTAGCTGAGCCTTGACACGTGTGCGATCAGACTCAAGCTTCTCAAGCTTTGACATCGCCGCAATTTCGGCCCTTCGTTTCTCCTCGACAAGTGCCTGGAGTTTGCTCCGTTGGGCGTTGTGTGCGGCTGCTTCAGAGTCAACCTGCTCCAGACGAACTTTGGCCTGCTCAAGTTGCTGTGTAAGCAAAGCCAACTCAGATTCGAGTTCGGCAAGTTCGGCGCGGCGCTGGAGCATACCAGAAACGGCACCATCCGATGCCGCATTCTTGCCCGCAATTACACGGCCATCGCGCTCCAGAAGCGTTCCATTGCGTGTGATAAATCGTGCATCCGCCGGGAATGATGCCTTGAGCATAAGAGCAGCATCAAGTGATTCAACGAGGTAGGTTTTGTCGAGGAGCATCGTGAGCAGGTGCTCGACTGCAGTACGGTTCAACTGAGAGTTGCCTTCGATATGTTCTACTTGCGCGCGCACAAGTGACCGGATCGGCACCGGGTGCGGTTGGAACGAGGTGACAACATCACTTGACTGGAACTCGTACGATCGTCGCAGTGTTGCAAGTGAGAGGAATGTGACCCGTTCGGAAAGTGTCGCAAGCTCACTCTCATCAGGTAGTTCGGGCACAGTCGGCACGAGCACTGCTCTGATTGCATCGCCGAGCGCAACTTCGACAATGTGGGCAACATCCGACGAAGCTTCGATGACATCCGCCAGCGGGCACAGCACAGAATGGAACCCAAGACCCGCCTGCTTGCGGTCGAGCATGTCTCTGACCGCGCTGCCAAGACCGACGCGATCACGCACCATCTCTTGCAATGTTGTAATGCGTGTTTCCAGACGCAGGCGTTCGTGTTCCAGACTGGAAGCGTTCTCGGCAAGCTGTCTGCGATCAACGGAGATTGCTGCTAGTTTGTCCGCATGCACTGTGTTCTCTCGTTGCACATGGTTGAGTTGCCGAGCGATCTCGCTGACAAGATTGGTTTGCTGCTCGTGAAGGCGATCAAGCCCGGCTGCTTCTGCAGCGAGCGCGTCAGCCCGTTCGTTCAGACGCTGGACTTCGCTGGTCATCTGTGTCATGCGTCGTTGGTCGGCTTCATTGGTCGCAACTGATGCGGCAAGCTGACGTTCAACATCGTTGACGGCAATACGAAGTCGATCGGCTGTGCTGCGATGCGCTGCAAGCGATTCCATTGCCTGCGATCGTGCAGTTTGGGCAGATTCGAGACGGTTGTGGGCATCCGTCAACTGCTGCTGCAGCGATGCAACATGCTCCTGATTGCGATGGAGTTCGCCCTCCATTGCATTTCGACGTGATGCAGACTGTTCCTGCACGCGTTCCAGATCATCAATCCGATGTGTTGCTTCTTCAAGCGATGTTTTCAACAGCGAGCTTCGCTGCATCGCACCGTCTTTTCGAGCATGCTCGTGCTGAAGATCCTTTTCGACTTGTTGCAGCGACTGATGCGCCTGATGGCGAGCAACTTCTGCTTCCTGACGCTCTACTTCCACCTGCTCGAACACACGCCGTGCTTCAGCGGCAACCGCCTCGGCCTTCGATGCGTTGACACATGCAACTTCGAGCTTCTGCAGCATCTCGTGATACTCGGCGAGCATCACGGATGAGCGCAGTGCAACATACTCAGTGTGCAGTTCCTGATACTTTCGCGCTTTGGCGGCCTGGCCCTTGACCATCCGTAGTCTTCGCTCGGTATTCTGCAACTGCTCACGCGTGAGCAGCAGATTGCGCTCCGCCTTGTCGAGTTTGCGAAGGCTCTCGATGCGGCGTTGCTTGAAACGTGCAATGCCAGCAGCCTCCTCGAAGATAGTGCGGCGCTCCTGTGGTGATGCCAGCAGCATCGCATCGACCTTGCCCTGCTCAATGATCGAGTACGCGTCAGCGCCAATACCCGTGTCAAGAAACAGTTCGCGGATGTCACGAAGTCGGGCTTTTTTTGAGTTAATGAGATACTGCGATGTACCGTCGCGATACAGGCGACGTTCAACGACGACCTCGTCGGTGTCGATAGGCAACCCACGGCGAAGCTTCGATCTGTCGCGTTTCAATGTTGGTACTGGGACTGGGATATCGTTGTCCGACTCGTCGTTCTCGTCGTGATGTTCAGTCTTTGCGATCGAGCCGCCGACGTCGATCTCGTCCATCTCCCCATCTTCATTGACGATCGGATTGTCAAACGTCAGGCTGACACTGGCAAGACCCGCAGGGGCTCTTCCGGCGGAGCCCGCAAAGATGACATCGATCATCTCCTTGCCGCGCAGACTCTTGCTGGACCGCTCGCCAAGCACCCACTTGATAGCGTCAACGACGTTGCTCTTGCCGCACCCATTGGGGCCGACAACACCCGTCATCGGATCATCGAACGTCAGCACTGTCGTGTCAGCGAACGATTTGAAGCCGGAAAGTGTCAATCTCGACAGACGCATGCAGCAGTCACCTCGATCATCTGCGCAATGCCACAACCAGCCGATGTACCGGAGTCAGCAGTGCATATCACCATACAGCGTACCCGAAGGATTGGGTTTCGTCTCGACCTGACTGCAAGATCATGTGGTTGGGATGAAAACTGACAGCCGAAACAAACCTGTCGATTCGTTGTCGGTTGGTTTTCGGATCATTCCCCTACTCGATCTCACCCTTGATCGGGACAACATATGTGCGGGACCGTTTCATTTCACCCGGCGTAGGAACTTTCGAAGCTCCTGACAATCCCTGCTCCAGCACTCGCTGCTCCTCGTTCATCTTGCGGAGTTCGTCGGAGGTCGCTGCACGAGTCAGAGATGCGTCCGATTGTGCCGCGCGCAGGAGTTCCGAAGCAAACCGGTCTTCCTCCGTTGCAAATGCTGCGGTGAGCATACCCGCACGCTCGGTTGCACTCAGAATTGCTACGACTTCAGAGTACGACATGTTCAGAGCATCAATGCTGTGAACAGAGCGGGCTGGACGGGCAAGCATGGAGATGAACCCGTCGATGTCCATAGGGGCATCAAAGTCAACCTTCTGGGCGAACTCCCCGGGCTTTGCAGGTGCCTCGTAAAACACACGCATCTGATCACCCGATGCGCTGGTCCGGAACATTACTCGGTCGTCCCACACCGTGGCAAAGGCCCCAGCCTCGATGAGGTTGCCATCGCCGAAGACGGTGACACGGGGTTCATTTGTCTGGCTTACGTAGACCAGAGGCTCGCCAAACGGCACTCGATCGAGCAGGAACTTGCCTGCGATGACCTTACGAGACACTCCCTGCGCGTTCCCCGGTGGGATGCTTCTTCGTGCTCGTGCTTTGATGGAGTTGAGATAGGCGCGGGGTTCTGACTGATATGCCAGATCCTGGGTCATCTCGATAAGCTGTCTCGTGCGATCGCGTTCCGCTCGATCGCAGAGAGCTTCGTACGCGCTGATCCGTGTGCCGAGTTCGCTGGACGATGCAAGCTCGCGGAGTTGCCAGTCGATGCGGGGATCGTCGCTGAGTTGTCCCAGCAGGTCTATTGCTTCAAGGCGCGAGGACACGATCGCGTTCTCGGAAACATCGATCAGATGCGGTACGGTCGAGAGATCGCCCAGACGCGCGCCAGCGCGCAATGCTGCCATCCTGGGTAGATGCTCGCCATAGTCATACATCGTGCGAATCTGCGGCAATGCAGCAGGTCCGACAGCTTCAAGGCACCATGACATGCTGACAGCGAGCCCGGGCTGCTCTTTCAGTGTACGGATATATCGCTGCGCATACTCGGTTGCGCCGGCGGTGTCCGGTTGCATGTGTTGCACGAGATACACAAACTCCGCCGCACGATCGCGGTACGCGAACGGCACATGCAGTTCGACCAAACTGTCGTTCTTTCCGCGTGCGGCGGGTTGTCTATCAAAGGTGGAGCGTGGGAATCGTGCGTTGATTGATTGCTCAAATGCACGTGCTCGCAGGTAATCAGGGTTGTCCAGCATCAGTTGGATTGCGAGGGGTTCGGTCGCTCTTCCACCGCCAAGCACGCGTCCGGTGCGCCCGCTTCCGTCAGAACGCAGGGTGCCGTCACTGACAAACGGGTTCACATACACAGCGCCGGCAGCAACGCCGAGTAGCTTTGGTTGGAGTGCCTGAAACACCGCTGCCCGCCCGAGTCGCAGATCCGTATCAAGGAGCTGACCGCCTTCCAGCGACAAGGTTGACGACCCCGGTAGGGTTGAAACGAACACATCGAACGTCTCGCCATCCGGAATGCCGGGTGGGATAGATGCGATGACGACAACGAGCGAGGTTGACTTGTCGTTGATGATCTGCTCAGGCGTCATGCCCTCGTAGCGTGTGCCCTTGAAGTGCTGGCTTGTTGCAGAGACACCAGCCTTATCGAGATTTCTGCGCACAGTTTCTGCAACATCCACCCGCTCTGGTGTCGAGCCAGTGTCTTTCAGACCTATCACGATTCCGTACCCTGCGACGATGGATGGCTCAGCGTTGCGCAGCGTGCTCATGGAGCCGATCGTGCCCTGGAGTGCTGGCGGGACGTCGCGCGTAATGACAGGTCGCTCGATCGGTCGCGGGGCTCTGCCTGAACTGCCGCATCCTGTCGCGGCGAGCATGGCTGAGCCCAGCACCATGCCTGAGAGACACAACCCGCTCAACCGCGTGAGGTTTCGCGTCGTGGGGGATGTCAACATGCATTGCCTCCTGTGTCGGGCGATACGTGACGCTCGCCCAACAGGTCTGAATATTGCTGGCACACACAGTTCCCCTCACAAGGCCAGCAATCTCTCAGTGTACGCAGATATTGAGAGCACCCGGGATCTAGTTGCTCGCTGTGAGCGCGTTCTGCCTGATGTGTGCGTTGTCATTGCTGTCGATTATCAGAACTCGTCATGACGGTTCCAGACGTTTGCGAGGCCTAAAAAGATACATCGGCAGTTCTTGCGCGACGTAAGTCCTTGCAATACAAGGATGTGACAGGTTTTCACATCTCATGCACAGGATGCCCACAGTATTTTGGGCATACACCCACTTGCACATACGAGATATTGTGGTACCATGGAAGCTCGCTCCTCACCATGTGCTGTTCATCAGCATCAAAGTGAGAGCGGATCTGGTCGTGTCTGACAAAGGAACATCTGAGTTCGTTCGCACTTTGATCGGATTTGGTGCGTATAGATATATCAGGATTTTGTCAGGGAGCCAGTTCAACGTGATCGGCCATGGGAGGGCTGATCTGGGAATCAGGAGTGGGAGGAGCGACCAGCCCCGGATCGGCTGATGTCGCACTGACAAGGTGGGAGGTTTCGCATGGCTGTCCTGTGCGACACGCAGATTCGCGAGTTGATCGAGATTCGTCCGTTCGAGCCGGCGACCAAGCGCCCCGGCAAGGTGTCCTATGGCGTGTCGAGCTACGGCTACGACGTGCGCGTGGGGAGCAAGTTCAAGATCTTCACGCCGACGCCACGAACGGGCGCCATCGCGGTTGTTGATCCCAAGAAGTTCACCGACGATCTGTTCGTCGAGGTCGACTGCGCAGAGCGCGGTGTTGATCACGTCGTGATCCCGCCAAACTCGTTTGCACTCTGCGAAACAGTCGAGTGGTTCGACATCCCGCGCGATGTGCTGGTGATCTGCCTCGGCAAGTCCACGTATGCACGCTGCGGCATCATCGTGAACGTGACACCGCTCGAGCCCGAGTGGCGCGGCAAGATCACGATCGAGATCTCAAACACGACGCCGCTGCCCGCAAAGGTGTACGCCAACGAGGGGATTGCGCAGCTGGTGTTCCTCAAGGGCGATCAGGTGTGTGAGCAGTCGTACGCGGACAAGGCAGGCAAGTACCAGGACCAGGACGGTCTGACACTGCCGATGGTGGATTGAGCTTGAAGCTTTTTTGCATTCTTGCAACAAGAGCATAGTGGTCTAATGCTGGAGAGAATTCATGGCAGACAACACAGACGACAAAAACGTTGGACTGGTCGAGGGCATGCTTGACTTCGGATTCAAGCGGTTCATCACACTCAAGTTCATCTCGTTCGTATACGTCCTTGGCTTGCTCGCGATGAGCCTGATCGGTATAGGAGTGTTCTTTGGCTCGCTCTTCTCCGGGCAGGGCAACATTCTCATGCGACTCGTTGTTGGCTGCGTCGCAATTGTTGTCGTGCTGATCTACATGGTGATGTGGCGAGTCACACTTGAACTGACCGTGGTGCTGTTCCGCATCGGTGAGAACACGAGCAAAATGGTGAACAAGCAATCGGGAACCAGCAGTGCAGGTGAGGCTGCTGACGTGTCGTGATCATTCCTTGCGTATCGGGATGTGATCGAATCGGGTATGGAAAGAGTGGTATGGGTTTCGTATCGCACAGATGTGCGGGGAAGATACGCGAATGAAGGTGACACGCAGATTTACGATGGCAGGAACAGACCCCTTTGCGACCACGGAATGGGTGCAGAGGTCGTCGAAGATCACCAACCCCGACGGGTCGGTGGTGTTCGAGATGAAGGATGCAGAGGTGCCCGCGGGATGGTCGCAACTTGCAACGGACATCATGGTGTCCAAGTACTTCCGCAAGGCGGGCGTGCCGCAGTTCACACATCCGTATGCGATCCCCGGCGCATCGGGCGCAGTGCAGAAGACAGATGCGTCGGGCAAGCCCGAGACCGGTCCCGAGCGCAGCGCGCGCCAGGTCATCCATCGTCTGGCGTTCTGCTGGACGCACTGGGGACAGTCGCACAACTACTTCGATACGACCGATGATGCGCACGCGTTCTACGACGAGCTTGTGTACATGATGGTGCATCAGATGTGTGCGCCGAACAGCCCGCAATGGTTCAATACCGGGTTGCAACTTGCGTACGGGATCACCGGCCCTGCGCAGGGGCACTATGTTGCCGACCCGCAGACGGGGAATGTGACGCTCGCTGCTGACGCGTACTCGAATCCGCAGCCGCACGCGTGCTTTATTCAGAGCGTTTCCGACGATCTTGTCAACGACGGCGGCATCATGGATCTGTGGGTGCGCGAGGCGCGCCTGTTCAAGTACGGTTCCGGCACGGGCACGAACTTCTCATCGCTTCGCGGCGAGGGTGAACCACTTTCTGGTGGTGGCAAGTCGTCTGGGCTGATGTCGTGGTTGCGCATTGGCGATCGCGCCGCGAGCGCGATCAAATCCGGCGGAACCACGCGCCGCGCTGCCAAGATGGTCTGTCTTGACATGGATCACCCCGACATCCGCGAGTTTGTGAACTGGAAGGTGCGCGAGGAGATCAAGGTTGCGTCGCTCGTCGAGGGGTTGAAACTTCTCAAGCAGAAGCGCGAAGACATTGCAAAGACCGCAGGTCGTGTCAAGCTCGATCTCGATTACGACTTCAACGGCGAGGCGTACCAGACGGTTTCCGGGCAGAACTCGAACAACTCCATTCGTATCCCTGACGCGTTCTTTGACGCAGTTGATGCAGATGGCGACTGGACCACGCGCTGGCGCACGAATGGCCAGGTTGCGCACACATTCAAGGCGAGCGAACTCTGGAACGATCTGAACTACGCAGCGTGGCGCTGTGCCGACCCCGGCGTGCAGTATGATACCACCATCAACGCGTGGCACACATGCCCGAATGGCGGGCGCATCAACGCGAGCAATCCGTGCTCAGAGTACATGTTCCTCGATAACACCGCGTGCAATCTCGCGTCGTTGAACATGCTGAAGTTCTACGACTCGACCACGCGCACGTTCGATGTTGCTGCGTACGAGCACGGTGTCGATCTGTGGACGACGGTGCTTGAGATCAGCGTATTGATGGCAGCGTTCCCGTCTGAGAAGATCGCGGAACTTTCGTGGAAGTACCGAACGCTCGGCCTTGGGTATGCGAACCTCGGCGCGATGTTGATGCAGGCGGGCATTCCGTATGATTCCGATGAAGCCCGTGCAGTGTGCGCGTGTCTGACATCGATCATGACGGGTCGTAGTTACGCGCAGAGCGCGTGTCTTGCCAGCGAGCACGGCGCATTCCCCGGATATGCCGACGATCGCGAGAACATGCTCCGCGTCATCCGCAACCATCGCCATGCCGCCCACGGCGCTGCACGCGACTCCAGCGCGTACGAAAACCTTCGCATCCGTCCGGTACCGATCGACCACGGGCTGATCGGGTCCGGCCGAGTGAACATGCGCAACATTGCGGAACTCGGTGAGCACGCAAAGAGCGCATGGGATGATGCGCTCGAGCTTGGTCTGCTCCACGGGTACCGCAACGCGCAGGTGACCGTGATTGCACCGACCGGCACGATTGGTCTCCTGATGGATTGTGACACGACTGGTGTTGAGCCGGACTTTGCGCTTGTGAAGTTCAAAAAGCTCGCTGGAGGCGGATACTTCAAGATCGCCAATGCATCGGTGAAGCCTGCACTCCGCGCGCTCGGGTATGCCGACAATGAGATCAAGGGCATTCTTGAGTATCTGCTTGGAGCACTGCACCTCAATGTGCCAATGCCGACTGATGCACCGAGTGCAAAGGAAGGCCAGACATTTGCGCAATGGCTGCTTGCCAGAGGCATGACCGAGGAAGATCTGCATCGGATCGGCGAGGCGCTCCCCAGCGTGTTTGAGCTGAAGTTTGCGTTTGGTTCGTGGGCTCTCGGCGATGCGTGCCTGCAACGTTTGAGTATCGATCCCGAGCACGCAAAGGCAAACTCGGCGTTCAACGCGCTCGCAGCGCTTGGGCTTTCGTCCAGTCAGATCGATGAACTGAACACGTTGATCTGCGGCACGCAGACAGTGGAGGGGTCGCCGCATCTGAAGGCAGACCATCTGCCCGTGTTCGATTGTGCAAACACATGCGGCAAGATCGGCAAACGATTCATTGCACCGACAGGGCACATCAGGATGATGGCGGCGTCTCAGCCGTTTATATCCGGTGCGATCAGCAAGACGATCAACCTCCCGAACAGCGCGACGGTTGAAGATATTGCTTCATGCTATCGGATGAGTTGGGAACTCGGGCTGAAGGCAAACGCGCTCTATCGAGATGGGTGCAAGCTGTCGCAGCCTTTGAACAACACCAGCGACAAGGACGAGGAACTGCTCGACGACGACGATACTGATGCAGAGATTGCCGAGGCTCGCGCTGAGGTCGCCGACGGCGTGATGAATGTTGCGAAGGCGGTTGCCGAGACCGCGCCGGTTGCAGCTGAGAAGGAGACGGTGCGCATTGTCGAGCGTCCGATGCGTCGCAGGCTTCCCGATACCCGCCAGTCGATCACGCACAAGTTCAACATCGCTGGCCATGAGGGCTATCTGAATGTTGGCTTGTATGAAAATGGCGAGCCGGGTGAGTTGTTTATTACCATGGCCAAGGAAGGATCGACCATCGGCGGTCTTATGGACACGCTGGGTACAGCTGTTTCCGTGGCGATGCAGTACGGCGTGCCGATCGAGAGCCTCGTGCGCAAGTTCAGCTATCAACGGTTCGAGCCTGCTGGCATGACCACTAACCCCGACATCCCATTTGCGAAGAGTCTGGTTGATTACATTTTCCGCTGGCTGGGCATGCAGTTTGTCGAGGGATATCGCGAGCAGCACGCGCCAAAGCGTTCGAATCCAATGAAGGAATCATTGAGTGATCGCGGTCCCGATCGGAATGGGTCATCCAGCGAAAAGCAGCATCGCTTGAAGCGTGACGTGCCATACGGCGGACTGGAGGCAGTTGCAGCGCCAGGGTCGAGAACGCAAACTCCTCCATCTGATGGCGGTGCGATGAAGATGGTCTCGTCCTTGTCGGCATCCAACCAGTCGATGGGCGATGCTCCAGCCTGTGATGTCTGTGGCGAGATCACTGTTCGAAATGGAACGTGTTACAAGTGTCTGAACTGCGGAGCAACAACCGGCTGCTCGTAAGAGATATACCCACCACCGCGGGATGTCGGCACACGGTTTCTCCCAACCGTCGAGCCATGGAAAGATGTCCCGCTTCCTTCCCGCACCCCGACCGTCCATCTGGCGGTTGGGGTGGTTTCGCTTTGGAGCGGACTGGATTCACGAATCAATCTCTGTACTTATAGTTCCATCGATGGCATCCACCCAATCCTCTCTCTTGTTCCGACCCGGCTCATGGCCGATTGCTGTCAAACTTGCCGTAGACCTGCTGGTCGCGTCGGTTGTTCCGTTATTGCTGGCAGGGTGGTTGATATCCACTGGTTCACGATCGAATCTTGCACAGCTTTCACAGGACAAGCTTCGCCTGCTCGCTGAATCCGCTGCAGCGAGACTTGATCAGTTGATCTTTGATACCTCACGCGTGGTTGAGCAGGTCGCTAGAGACGAGCGTGTCATCGAGCTTTGTCATGCTGCTGCAAATGGCAGGTACTCGACAGAAGAACGCGGTCCGTTGTTTGATCGTGTCATGGACCGAATGCTCACTGTGATTGAATCAAATAGTGATTATGCTTCAATGTTTGTGACAAACGAGCCTGGCATTGGTCTTGTGGGTACGAGCGAATCAAACATTGGAATGGATTTTACGTTCCGTGAGTACTTCCTTCAGGCGCAGGCAGGGAACTCCTATGTATCACAAGTGCTGATTGGAAAAACATCCGGCGAACCCGGTGTGTATTTCTCGATGCCTGTATACGAGTTGAACACGAGAGTTGAGCAGGAAGAGGGAAGCACTTCTGTAGCAACTGCAGTTCGCGGAAGCGAGGAGCTATCTGTCATCGGCACAGTCGTGCTGAAACTCAAAGGCCAGCGGTTGTGGCGATTGATTGACGAGATCAAGGTTGGTGATCGCGGGCATGGCATGCTTGTGGATGCAAACGGTGTCATACTTGCGCATCCTGACCGAGGTCTGCTCTACCACAGTCTTGCAAAGCTGAGTGAAGCACGTATAGCGGAGATAAATCCGCAACTTCGATACAGTGCTGACACAGTGCTCTCAGCAGATATGCCGGAACTGCAGGATCCGATGACGGGAAGTGAACCTCATGGCAACGCAGTATTTACGCGTGTTCGTCATGCAGATCTTGTGTCTGATGCCCATCCGTTGACTGAGGGGAAGACAGCAACCTCTCGGGAAAAGTGGATAGCTGGGTACGCAAGCCCTCGGCATCGTTCGTGGCGCGTCGTGACTGTTGAGCCACAAGCCCAGTTTTCTGCGGGTATCGATGCAATGATTCGTCAGCAGGTGTTTATTGTGCTTGGGGTCTCTTGCCTGGCTGTTGCTCTTGCGCTCTGGCGAGCACGAAGCATTGCAAAGCCTGTGCTTGAACTCACCGCCGCTGCAAATCAGCTTGCCGAGGGTGATTTCACTGTGACAGCGCCGGTGCGAAACCATGACGAGCTCGGTCGACTTGCGACGACATTCAACCTGATGGTACCGAAGTTACAAGAAAATGTTGCATTACACAACTCGATGCGTGTTGCAATGGAAGTGCAACAGAGCCTGCTTCCAAGCGAAGATCCTCGCGTGCCCGGTCTTGATATCGCGGGTCGAACAAAGTATTGCGACGAGACCGGCGGTGATTACTTTGACTTCATTGAAACAACAAAGATCAACGATTCCAAGCTGCTCATTGCCCTTGGTGATGTGACCGGTCACGGTGTTGCGGCAGCACTGCTGATGGCATCTGCGCGTGCGACACTGCGATCACATGCATCTGAAAAGGGGAAGCTGTCCGACTTGCTCTCATGTATCAACCGCATGCTTGAGGAGGACCGGCATCACAAGTTCATGACAATGATGCTCATCGTGGTAGACCCGGAACAGCATGCCGTGAGATGGTCGAGTGCTGGCCATGATCCGATTATGCTGTGCAGCGTAAAGACGGGGAAAGTGACCGAACTTGATGGCAGCGAACTTCTGCTGGGAGCGATGCCGGACACAACCTATCAGGAGCACGTGTTTGAAGGCATTGAGCAGGGCGATGTTCTTGTGATCGGTACCGACGGGATATGGGAAGCGATGAACGAGAATGAAGAGCTTTACGGGAAAGATCGTTTGCGTTTGGTGATCGAATCACATGTCACGATGGATGCTGCAGGCATTGCTGCTGCAATCGAGAAGGATCTTGCCTCATTCCTTGGATCTGTTTCAGCACAGGACGATATTACGTTTGTCGTTGTCAAGGTGGTCGTATGAAAACGGTGATTAGCTTGGCGATGTTTCATCGTCATCGAGCGCGGCACGGATTGCAGGTGTGTCAAGGTCGTCGAACTGTCCGGACTTGACGGACCAGATAAACGCACCGAGTGCGATTGCTGCCAGCAGTACCGCGAGTGGGATAACGATGTACAGCACGTCCATGCTACATAGTATCGGTGCGGCCAGCGCGAAGCGAGTTGAGCACAACAGTCAGCGAACTGATTGGCATGAGAACAGCCGCGACAAGCGGCGATACATATCCGAGTGTTGCAGCGGTAATAGCACCGGCATTATACAGAAACGAGATTGCAAGATTTGATTTGACGACACGCATTGTGCCTTTGCCGAGTTGGACCGTTGATACGATGTCGCGCAGACCCGGATGTTGCAGGTAGATATCCGCCGCATCGAGTGATGCCTCGGCACCCCCATGGACAGCAATGCCGACAGTTGCAGCAGCCAGAGCGGCAGCGTCATTAACGCCGTCTCCAACCATGATTGTTGTGCCTAACGCTTGTGTTACGACATCAAGTTTGTGCTCCGGTGTTGCTCCGCCAACGACTCGATGAATACCCACAACAGAACCGACATGTTCAGCGATTGCTGGCTCGTCCCCGGAAAGCAGCCCGACATCCCAGCCCAGACGCGTCAGTTGTTCAACAGAGTCTCTTGCATCTTCTCTGACAGCATCACCAGTTGCGACTGCGGCAACAATGGCATTGTCAACCGCGATGAATACCGGAGTGAGTGCGTCGCCAGCAGAGCGTTTTCGCCATGCATCCAAGTCGTCGGGCGTCAAATGAGAATTTTTTGGCGAAGGAGCATCGGTACCGAGTTCACTCTGAACGAATCCAAGAGAGCCTACCACAACTGAATGCCCATTGACGATGCCGGTCACACCTCGACCGGTGTGGTAAGTGACATGCTCTGGATCGGGATAGGTTGTTTGCACATGCGCAGCGATTGCATGTGCGATGGGGTGTGGGATATCCCGCTCGAGCGATGCGGCCAGTTGAACAGCGTTCGCATTGCCAAGCGTGCGAACAATTTGCATAGATCCGGTTGTGACGGTGCCGGTTTTGTCGAGCCAGAGTATGCCTGATCCTGCAAGGGCCTGAAGCGCAGCTCCGGACTTAATTAGCACTCCACGCTTTGCAGCACGACCCAGAGCGATACTGATAGCCATCGGAGTTGCAAGACCAAGCGCACATGGGCATGAGACAATCAGAAGCGAGACGGTGCGCTCTGTAGCTGCAGCACCACCGAGTGGCAGTGCGAATATCCAGGTCAATAAAGCAACCAAAGAGATAACCCCAATGAACCATGCGGTTGCTTTGTCTGCAAGGTCGATGATCGGAGCTTTCTTTGCTGCACCCTCTTCCATAAGTTGCATGAGTTTACTGATGCGCGTTGTTGCGCCGGTGTTTTCAACACGCACGCGGATTTCACGAGATTCGTTCTGTGTTCCAGCAAACACAGATGAGCCTGCAGACACATGCATTGGTCGAGACTCTCCGGTCAGAATCGATGTGTCGAGATGCGATTCCCCATCGATGACAATGCCATCGGCAGGCACAGATTCGCCTGGTTTGACGAGAACGATGGTGTTCTTCTGAAGAGCATCAATCGGAATAACCCGCTCAAGTCCATTCTCATCAACAATGCGTGCAGATGCTGGCACGAGTGAAATGATGTGCTCGATTGCAGATGTTGCCCATCGTTGCTGACGTTGCTGGATAAACCTTGCGAGCAACAACGCGAACACAAGCACGCTAAGCGAATCGTAATACACCTCGCCAGCGTCGCGGAGTGTGCTTACGATGCTCCACACGACCCCAACTGATAATGCAACTGCGATGGGGACATCAAGGCCGATTGTTCTTGCCCGGAGGTGATTGAACGCGCTGCGTAAGAAGATGCGCCCAGGCCAAGCGACGGAGACAATGCTGAAAGCCATGCTGACCCAGCGGATGATTCGTGTGTGCTCTGCCGACATATCGGCGAGTGCTCCGGCGTACAGTGCGACAGCAAAGAGCATGGTGTTCGCAGCACATGCACCTGCAATACCAAGTTGGATAAGTGCTCGGCGGTCCTCCTGCTGGCGTGTCTGCTGTACTGCCACCGATCGTGGGAGCGTGGGCCTGTACCCAAGTGACCCAATGATCTTTGCGATGTCGGATGGCTTTGTTGTACTCGAGTTATATCTCACATCGATTGTGTGCTTTGCAAGGTTCACACGGGAGTCGAGCACACCAGATGATATTCGTGGCAATCGATCAAGAAGCCAGACACATGCTGCGCAATGCATGCCATGCACGCCGATGGTTGCATTGCACGTGGTTGTCTCGGCATTGGATCGAACCCACTGTTCGACATAGGTTGGCGAATCAAACTCTTCATATGTATCGCGAGCGGCGGAAGGAGCGACTGCTTGCTTATTGCGAAGTGTATAGTACCGATCAAGTTCAAACTCATGAATCACAGAGTACGCTGTACGACATCCATTGCAGCAGAACTGCTTCTCGTGCTCGGGTTCTATCAAACCCGCAGGAACAGGAAGCCCGCAATGATCGCAGAGCAGGCAGTCACGTGATTTGGCACGATCAATAAGTGAGGAGTTCGTTGAGATCGTGGTCACGGTGAAGTAGTGTCCGCAGAACAGGGCAGATCATTCACAGAGACTGTCGGTACGAACGATGCCTTTGTTGTATCAGCCTGATGCGCTTCGATTCTCTGTTGAAACGCATCAAGATTGAGGGGTTTCAGTCTGCCGCTGAGAGTAAATAATCCAACAAGAAGTACGAGGAGTGATGTAACCACAGGCATGTGTTGGCGCAACGGGCCAAGACCTGTCTTGATACCAACGCCAACAGCAGCGAGAGCAGGGAGCGTGCCAATCCAGAATATAAACATGACGACGCATGCAGTGAGAGGATTGTGCGTTGTTGCAGCTGTTGCAATAAACAAGTAAAGCCAGCCACATGGCAGCAGCGTGGTTGTTGTGCCGATGACAAATGCGCGGGGCAGTGCAGGCCATGATGAGACACGGCGTGTGACAACACCCACATATCTGGCGAGCCGCTTTGGTACACGAAACCGAAAGGTCTTTTTTCCGGTTGCTGTAAGCAGCAGTTTGATACCGAAGACGATCATCATGCCACCAACAAGATATGTAGCAAGGTGCTGCACACCGAGTGCGAGTCCACCCATGTCAATGAGTGAGCCGGCAAGCCCAGCGATCGCGCCGAGTGTCAGATACGTCCACAGTCTGCCCAGATGGTACATTGACTGAAGCGAGACATGTGACGACTGTTTACCGCTGGTGGGTTCCAGCGCATAGGCAAGAAACGCGCCGCACATACCCGCACAGTGCATCGAACCGAGCAGGCTCGCGGTCAGCACAGCACCCAGCATAGCGAGCGTGACATTCACTTGACCTGATCCCCTATCCTTTGCAGCAGATGCAGTTGATGTGAGCCGAGGTATGTGTCACCATCTCGTTTGATAGTGAGCTTGATATTCCACTCACCAGCACGCAATGAAGGAAAAGCTGCGTCATACGTGCCGGGTGTTGCTGGAACAAACTCGAGTGTTGACTGTTCAGCGGCATATCTTGAATGGAATACCTGAGCAGTCACCGTCGCATTTTCAACATGCTGTGAGTTCTCGTCAAGCACGATCGCACGAATGAACATGTCAGATCCGATTGGTATTGCAGCTACATGCACCTTCCAACCAAGCGCATCACTTGCGGCCTGTCTTTCTTTGGTTGCATCCCACTCGACAGCCTTCGTGTAATAGTCGGGAACAACCGCAAACGACGGATCGGTTGTCGCAACATACACGGTGATACCAACGACGAAAAAATTGATTGCAAGCAGAAAAAAGATAAAATGTGGCCAGAGACGGAGTTTCACTTTGGCTCCTCGGTATGTGGTGTTGTTGTCGCCGGTCCTGTTGGACCCAGCAATATAAACTCGCCGTGCGCGACTTTCTTCATATCACTCTCCAGAACAAGCTTCGTTTGAAGCTTTCCCTGCGTGAAAGAATCGGCTGGTGCAAGGATAAATCCGGAAACTGTTTGTGTTTTGCGAGGAGGGATGACGAAGGAACTGTGCTCGGACCGGAACAGTATCGAAGGAGCGTTGTCGAACATAATGGTGTATGTTTGCGGTTTATCAGATCTGTTTATGACCCTGAGGTCAACCGGATTGCCAACCAGATTGTTTTCGAACTCTGTATATGGTAAGCCCTTGCCGCGAAGAATCATCAACTCAGTTCCGCCTTTCCCGGCGAGTAACAGTGCAAAGAGTGCAAACACAGCTGCAATAATGAGAGGATAGATGATGGTGCGAGGACGGATGAGTTTGCGGGGGCTGCCAGCGTCGTGCGCCTGCGAAGAGTATCTGATGAGGTTGAGCGGCCGATTGAGCTTCGCCATCACATCGTTACATGCATCGATGCATTGTGCGCAGTTGATGCACTCCATCTGCAACCCCTCGCGGATGTCGATCCCGGTGGGGCAGCATGTAACACACTTAAGACAGTCGACACAGTCACCAGTAGAACTGTCTGTTTCGCCGCGCTTCTTTTTCCCTCGCGGTTCGCCGCGTTTCTTGTCATATGCAATGATCAGCGAGTCTTTGTCGAGCAGCGCTGACTGCATCCGGCCATAAGGGCACATTACAATGCACACCTGCTCGCGGAAGAATCCGAAATCAAGCAGCATGGCGATGGTCACGCCAGCCATGATCATGAATGACACGGGATGCTCGAATGGCGATCGAGTGACCCATTGGCGAAGTGCATCCACGCCGACAAAGTACGCAAGGAAGATGTGTGCAAGATAGAGCGATACAAGAACGTATGTCACAGTTTTCAGAGCTGTTCCAGCGCCGGATGTGTGCAGCCAGTGCTTGAGTGTCCCCTTCTTTGCCATTCGTCCGGGCGTGCCCGTGAAGAACCGCTCGATCGGTCTGAACACAAACTCCATGTACACCGTCTGTGGGCAAGCCCAGCCACACCAAACTCGTCCAAAGAGTGCTGTAAAGAGAAAGATGGAAAGGAAAATGCCGACCATTAACAGAGCAAATAGCTCAGTGTCTGTTGGCAGGAACTCAAATCCAAAGATGTGGAACCTGCGATGGGCAATGTCGAGCAGCACCCATTGCTTTCCTCCGAACCTGATGTATGGCAGGATAGCAAAGACAGCGATGAGCACCCACGCGGTGATGAGACGCTTCCGATAGAGTGGGCCATTGATCGGCTTCGGCTTAATCCAGCGTCGTGAACCATCCTCATTCAGCGTCGAGAGCACCCGCTTGGGCTGAGACCCTGCTTTGTCCGCGGAAGTCGACTTTGCTGAAACCGTGATATTGACCTGTTCTGTCATGATGATCCCGCTCTACGCAGCATGCCGTTATGGCTGCAACTCAGGCCATGGCTCGATGGGGTCACCTTCCGGTGCTCGTCCGCCTGGAACATGTGTTCCTCGGAGATTTGCAACAAAGGCTGTGAGCAGAACACGCTCGTTCTGGTTCAGACGTTCGCCCCACGCGGGCATTGCACCAAACTTTGCTCCGTTCGTAATGACGCTGTACACATCCATGAGCGTCTTGACGTTCAAGTACACGTCATCGGTCAGGTTTGCACCATTGTTTCCTTGGCCTTCATTAAAGTGGCAGGATGAGCAGTTACCAACAAACATGCCCTTGGCAACCGCCATCATCTGTTCGTTCTGTCTCATCTCAAGCACAGTCTGCACATCTGCTTCAAGATCACCGATCTCGCCGAAGATGCGTTTGTATTCGGCAACCTGCGCGCTCTCCCACTGGTCATGGACTGACCACGACAAAGGTGAAACGTGAAAGAAGAAGAGGTACAAACACGAGAACAACACGCTTCCCATAAATAGGGTGTGCCACCATCCGGGGGTGGGATTGTCGTACTCACGGATCCCGTCATACTCATGGTTGAGCAGTTCGTCACGATGTGAGGTCATTGATGGGCTCCTGTGGTTGTGTCGTCAGTTGCTAGCGGCAGGTTCGCAAGCTCCTCGTACCCACATCGTGTACGCTTCGTAATCAACCGAATCGACACAGCAGCAAACACGCAGAGAAAGATGATGAGTGCGACTTGAGGAAAAAATGAGAGGTCGAGATTTCCCATAATGTCAGAGAGTCTCATTGGGTTTCCTCCGTTGCTTCGGATGTTGGGGCGGGTTTGTTGATATCCGTGCCAAGCCGCTGCAGATACGCCACCAGGGCAATCACTTTCTTGTCTTCCATGCCCTGATACTTGGTCGTGGTTGCAAGAAGTTCTTCATTGATCTTCTTTGCCTGCTCCTTTGCAGCTTCCACGGCGTTGTTGTCCTTGACAAGGTTGCCGTATGGAACTCCAAGCATCGCCATGACATTCACACGCGACTGGATGGAATCAAAGTCCAGCGTTTCCCTGAGAAGGTGTGAGTACGAGGGCATGATGGATTGTGGCGTCACAACTGCGGGAGCATCGAGATGGTCAATGTGCCACGAATGGCTTTGCTTTCCACCCTCACGAGCAAGATCCGGGCCGATGCGTCGACTGCCCCATTGGAACGGATGGTCGTACACAAACTCGCCTGGCTTTGAATACTCGCCATAGCGCTTCGTCTCGGCCCAGATTGGTCTGATCATCTGAGAATGGCAGTTGTAGCAGCCTTCTGCGAGGTAGATATCGCGTCCAGCGAGCTCGAGCGGTGTGTACGGCTGCACGCTCGCGATCGAAGGCACATTTGATCGAATAAGGAATGTCGGGATGATTTCAAATAGCGATGCTGCGGCAACGGCAAGCAGCACAAGGACGGTAAAGAACCTCGGCATACCTTCCCAGCGACGATGCCATGCCCCTTGGATCTTGCGATCGAGCCAGTGCCCGATCTCGATATTACTTGTAAGGCGGGAGTGAGGATCTTCGACCGGCTCAGGACGACGTGCGAGCGGAGCCGCACGCTGCACTGGTTCCTCGTAGGTTGCGGGTCGTGTGCGCCACGTCATAAACAGGTTGAACGCAGCCATGCAGGCGCCGAACACGTACAACGATCCACCGATCGCACGCGCGATGTAGAACGGATGCATCTCATTTACTGTTTCTGCAAAGTTTGGGAATGCGAGTGCACCTGTTTCATCGAATGCACGCCACATCAGGCCCTGTGTGATACCACCCCAGTAGATTGGAATGATGTAGAGCAGGATACCGATGGTGGCTGTCCAGAAGTGTGTGCCAGCAAGCTTTACTGAGTACAGCTTTGTTTGGAAGATGCGTGGCGCGAGCCAGTACAGCATGCCGAACGTCAGAAATCCGTTCCATCCAAGGGCGCCTGCATGCACGTGAGCGATTGTCCAGTCAGTGTAGTGTGAGAGCGCATTGACCGTCTTGACCGAGAGCATCGGTCCTTCGAATGTTGACATCATGTAGAACGTGACGCCGACAACAAAGAACTTGAGAATCGGATCGGCGGTCACCTTGTCCCATGATCCGCGAAGTGTGAGAAGACCGTTGATACCACCACCCCACGAAGGCATCCACAGCATCACACTGAACACCATGCCGAGCGATGAAGCCCAGGCGGGCAGACTGGTGTAGTGCAGATGGTGGGGGCCAGCCCAGATGTAGATAAACACCAGCGACCAGAAGTGGATAATGCTGAGACGATACGAATACACAGGTTTTTCTGCGGCCTTGGGAATGAAGTAGTACATCAGCCCGAGGAACGGTGTTGTCAGGAAGAATGCCACCGCATTGTGACCATACCACCACTGCATGAACGCGTCCTGCACACCCGCGTACACGGGGTAGGACTTCATCAGTTGATCGATCGAGTGGAACTCACCTGTAGTCAGGAAGTGATACGCTCCCACAGGAATCCAGAGGTTGTTGAAGACGTGCAGCATTGTCACGGTCACGATGGTTGCGATATAGAACCACAACGCGACATACATATGACGCTCACGACGATGGACGAGAGTCATCAGGAAGTTTGTACCGAAAAATCCAAGCCACACGACTGCAATTGCAAGATCAATGGGCCATTCCAGTTCTGCGTACTCCTTGCCCTGCGTGATGCCGAAAGGAAGTGTCAGTGCGGCTGACACGATAATGAGTTGCCAGCCCCAGAAGTGGGCCAGACTGAGCTTGTCAGACCACATACGTGTCTTGCAGAGACGCTGGGTTGAGTAGTAGACCGCGGCGAATATAGCGTTTCCTGCAAACGCAAAGATTGCAGCATTTGTGTGCAGTGGGCGCAGCCGACCAAAGGAGGTCCACTTCAGTCCAAGGTTGAACTCACGAAACGCCAGTTGAAGTGCGATGAGCAAGCCAGCAGAGAACGCAACCAAGCCCCAGATGATCGTCGCAGCGACAAACTTGCGGACGATTGCATCGTTGTAAACGAACTCATCCATTCCATGCACGGCAGCAGGATTTGAAGTGGAGCCATGGGCCCCAATCGAGTCGTGTGTCGCTTCGATTGCCATGAAAATGCCCTTTTTGCGATAATAATACGGTTTTCGAACCAATTGTGGACAAAAGGATCTTCAGATCTTATTATCCTCAATACGTGTTCGATGGTCAAGCAAACCACAACGAATACCCAGCAAATATCGGAATATGGGACGCGATCAGACGAGGAGTTAGTTGAGTGCTTTCACAAAGTGTCATGTACGCCACGCAAGCGCTGACAGTGCTTGCGAGAGACCCGGATCAGGCAATGCTGGTCAGGGATCTCGCAGAGGCTGCGCATGTGCCAGCACCATATCTCAGCAAGATTATTCAGAAGCTTGTACGCAAGGGTGTGGTGACAACGCAACGAGGTGTTGGTGGTGGGGTTGCACTCGCTCAAACACCAGAAACAATCACTCTGTACGATGTGTGCGACGCGCTTGATGATCCAGTCATTCAACCGCAGTGCATGATCAGCACCGCAGAATGCACCGACGATCGAGCGTGTCCCTGTCATTCATTCTGGTCGAAACAGCGACACGAACTGATCGCGTTTCTTAAGCAGCACTCAATCTTCAGCACGATCTCATCGGATGATTCACAGGAAAATCAATCGCGTGGCTCGTCAGTTTGATAGGACGAAAAAACAAGGGGCTGGAGAAAACCGGCCCCTTGCGATACCCAGATGTGTGCGGGTCAGATGTTTGAGAGTGCTGTCTGCAATCCGAGCGGAGCACCGGAGGTGCCGAAACCGCCGCCCAGGAACAGATCGTAATGGACGAAGTTCACGGCAAACGGTCTGGCTGCAGATGTCTCTATACTGAAGAAGTTCAACCCGCCACGTTGCTGGAAGATCTGCAGGTCGTGGAGTTTCAACTGTGCAAAGCTGTTGGCACCAACATTCACTGTTGTTGTGAACTCAGCGCCATCGGAGAAGTACAGCTTGACCGAAACCGGTAATGCAATCGAGTCCGGATTGTAGAAGCTCAGTGTTTCAAGGTACACTGTACCTGCACTGTCCGCGTTAATGAACCCATCACCGAAGAAGTAGTCGGTTGCGAGTTGTGTTGTTGCCAATGAGCCGTTGGAGTCGCTTGAGCGGCTTTCAATGACATCGACTGTGACCGGCAGCAAAGACGAATACGTCAGACCGATCGGCTGGTTCTGCACCACACCAAGATTCGATGCGCTGATCGTCAGCGAAGAACGAGGCTGGACGTTGAAGATACGAACAAAGTTTGGCAGACCTGACGAGATGTAATCACCATTGAACGTGACGCTGGCCGGACTTGAGCTCGGGTTGAAGATGTGGATCTCGGGAATGAGATCATCGGAGAAGGTAATCGCGGGGATTGCGCCTTCGGTTGCTCCACCCATCGAATCACCCAGTTGTGAGTATCCCGACTTCGCAGCGGTGTCATAGTGGCTCTGCGAGACAACCACGCCAATATGCGGGTTGGAACTGTTTGCAGCTTCAGATGTGACTGTCACACCATACGTACCCACGGGCAACACGCTGATGTCGTTGATGCTCCATCCGCCACGTGAGTTTGGTGCAGCTGTCTTTGCAAACTTCACCACGCCGCTAAGGGTATACACGTTCATTGTGACAACCGCTGCGGTTGTATTTGGATTGAAGAACACGATGAAGTCGTTCACCGACCCTGGATTCCGCTCGATCTGAGCGAAGCTCCAAGTCGATGAGGTTTCGCCTGTAAAGCTCTCACCTAATGACAAGCCAAAGTCGTAATGAGCGAATGTTGCACCAAGCATGCCCGTCGAACTGATAACGAGTGAGTATGGCGCGTTCTCCGGAAGCGAGGCTGACGTGGAGCCGCCTGCGAAGCGGTCGGAAAGCGTGGCACCGCTACGGTGACCGGCTGCGATCGAGCCGGACCCCACAGTGATGGGACTTAGAGATGAGTTCTCAAAGAATGCGGTAATTGTGTAGGACACCGAGAACGAGTTCGGATTAATGATCGAGACGAACTCGCTTATCTGATCTGCTGCAAATCCTTCAGGGAAATACAGATAGTGGGTGCCCGGCTCTGTGTCAACACGCACGGAGTATGACCCGGTGCCCGCACCGATGCCGTCTACAAGTACAAAGTACTGTGCACCAGCCGTCGCGGTATTGAATGTGACGTAGGCATCAGAACCTGGGAGGCCTTCGGTGTCGAACGCGACCTGCTGGAACGAACTGTTAAAGATCGTGATAGACGCGTCGAGCAGCGAACCCTTTGGCACCTGGATGTCAATGAACGCCTTGCCAGCAGCGAGACTGGTAAATGTAAACAGATCGGTATCACCACTGGTTTCGATCTGACCGGTCGCCAGCGCGTCACCATTTATGTTCGAGAGCAGGATTGCTGTTGCCATCGCCCACTGACCTGCGTTTGCGTGGTCATCGGAACTGCCACCACCGCCGCCACCGGTTGGAGCAGCACCTTCGACCTGCAGCAGATATGCTCCGGTTGTGACGATCTGAGTCTGATCTGAACTGACAAGGACGTAGACACGTTCATCAACGGTTGTTGGCGTTACAGAGACGACAACTTCACCATTTTGAATTCCATCAAGATCACCAGCGCCGCCGTCTGTGACATTGGTGGTCAGAGCCTGTGACTCGTTGTATACGCGAATAACAGGGTTGAAGTCACTTGCGGGTGTGAGGATTGTGAGTGTGTATGCAGAGTTGACGAGCGTATCAAAGTAGAACATGTCGGTATCTGTGCCGACTTCAAGAATGCCCGAACCCTGGCCATCACCTGTTGTCGCATTCAGAACGATCTCGGTTGCCAGTGTGAACTCTGAGATATTTGCATGGTCATCCACAGTTGGTGTGTTGACATCGACTGTGTATGCACCGGTCGAGTCAGTGAACGAACCACCAGACACACCCTCGATCTGGAAAAAGTATGTTGCGTTTCGCTGGACGTTGAATGTAAAGGTTGTTGATGAGATGGATGCGTCAGGCCCTTGTCTGACGAATGCACTCGTGTTCAGATCTGCAATTGGGTTGTGGTTTGCATCAAAGACTCGAATCGCAGGACGCAACACGCTGCTGGCCGGGCTTGTGACGCTCAGCACAGAGACACCGCCTGCTGGCGAGATGAACTTGAACAGATCGGTATCGCCGTCCTTCTCGATAATACCGTCAGCATCACCATCGCCAGTGGAAGGCACGACGGTAACTGATGATGCGAACTGCCATTCACCAGCATCCGGATGATCGTCTGTTGGTGTCAGTGACAGCAGCAGTTGGTACGCGCCACGATCCTGGTTCGGATCGGTACCGGATACAACAATGTAATACTGGTTGAAAGAGTTGTTCTGTGCGGCGGTTGTCGGAGTCCTGTCGGGCGCACTAATGGAGAAACTCGTTGACGCGATGCCATCATCGTCATCTTCATCAAATGCAATCTGCAGGGGAATGGGATTTGCTGTTGAGAAAGTTACTGTTGCGGCTGTTCTAACAGTATCCAGTCCAATCTCGTAGATTCGAACAGCCGGGTTGAAGCCCGAAGTGAGACTGGTAATCTGGATGTTTGCAATATCAAATGCTTCAGCAGTAAACACGAAGACGTCGGTATCTCCGAACTCCTCAATTGTTCCTGATTCAGAGCCAGAGCCGACAAAATCGAGCACCGGGATAACGGTTGCATTGCCAAAGAATAGATAGTCCGCGTGGTCGTCCTCTGCAGCGAGACCGGAAACGGTGAGGTCATATCCTCCCTCGCTGACACCCGTGCTGCCAACAACGATGAAGTAGTCTTCGCCTTGGCTCACAGGTATCGATACGGAGACAATGCCGGGATTCGTTGCGCTTGCTTGCGCGACAATCTGCGTTGTTGCCCTGTCATAGACGGTAACAGTCGGGACAAGTAGGCCACTTGTTGTTTCGACTGAAATAGCAGCGACTCCTGTTGCACTTGCCTTCAGCAGGAAGGAATCGGTATCAACGGGATTTGCAAACGTGTTGTCGATAAACCCTGACACGGTGCCGGTACCGGTTGCAAGATCTATCGGAACGACCGTGGATTGTGCAGAGTTTGCATTCTCGTGGTCATCGTCGAAGTTCAGGTTCGTCATTGTGTTGAGCAGCAACTCATATGAACCCGTTGCGTGATTCCAGTCGACAAGGCTGAAGTCCGCATTTGCCTGTATATTGCCAGCCGCTGCAAGTGCTGCCTGGAACTGAGCAAACTGGCCGCTTTCAACCTGGATGAAATAGGTTTCACCAGCCTCCACATTGAACGTAATGCTCGCATCGCGACCCCAGAAGGTACGCTCGTTGGTACCAACAGTTGTGGTCTCTGTTTCGCCATCGATAGTGGAGTTGTAGTTGTTGAACGCGATCTGCTCAAAGTCATTGTTGAAGATGCGAAGGCCGGAATGCAGCCAGCTGCTGTATGTGCCATCGCCTGGAATGCTCTTGCTCGCAGTAGACACAGTGGGGGCCATCGGTGGCGGACTCATTGGATCAAAAGTGAAGTCGGAAATGATTGTTTGGAAAGTGTCCGCAAGATCGGTCGTGTTGACTCTAACCTCTGCGGTACCGTTTGCAGTTGCGGTAAACCTGTAGAGATCTGCATCGTCAATACGTTCGATTGAGTTGTAGGTTCCCTCTTCAAGAATACCAACGGCACCGAGCGGTACAGCCATGGTTTGCCAACCATTGCTGCTGAAGCCCAATGCTCCGACATTGGTGCGCATAATCGCGCGCTCGGTACCGCCTGAGATGTTAAACAATCCGTCGATTGCACCGATGGTGTTTGCATCGCCTGTTGTTGGATTTTGGGAAATCTTGGTTGCGTTAATCCATGCGCCACGGTCGAGTGTTTCGACATAGTACTCATCGCGGAAAGCATCATTGAATGGATCGGGGTGCAAGCCGGTTGTGTCGTCGGCTGGCATTGCGTCAACCGCAAGCACCAACTCGTACCTTCCGGATTGGAGACCAGCGACCTCAATGAAGTATGGGTATCCACCCCAAACTTCAAGGCCTTCTGGCTCACTGCCAGCATACGTAAATGGATCAGGACCCATCGGAGCTGGGCTCAAAGGGTCTGGTTCATACCAAGACGGATTGAGCCATCCGATCGAGTTTGCATTGGTTGGTGCCGGCGTCGGAAAGCCCGGAACGGGGTTGACCAGTGTCGTGCCGTCAGCAATGAGGTTGAAGTCGGCATCATAAATTCGAACCTCGGGCGACGAGACAAACGAACCAGTGTCAGCATTCAGGATGAGTTGCAGACGTCCTGATGGAGACAGATCGTCCGCCCACTGATCAGGAGCTGGTGCCATCACCGTTGGATCCTCAAATCCAGCGTACGCGCCAAGCATGTCAACAGGCGGCACAAACATAAAGATGTCGGTGTCGCCGGGTTCCTGGAGGCGACCGGTGACCTGGCCGAACACTGAGCCCGCGAGGTTATGGTTGCCGCGCAGATATGACATATTTGTCAACGTGGTTGGCTGAATGGAACTACCGATCTGGTCACTCCATGTCACATGCGTTGCCTTTTCAAACCCGCGTCGTATCTCGTCGGCTGTTCCGGTGAGGTCGGGAAGATCCGCGTGATCGTCATTGTCACCGGATGGAGTGATTGCGTGGTTCGCTTCGAGCACAAGAATGAACTCGCCGGGAGTGGGATCATCAAAGTCTTCAGCGACCAAAAAGTACTGTGTTCCACCGACAAGCTGTATTTGTACTTCGGCGTTCGGACCGAAAGCATCGTCACTGAATCCGATCAGATTGCCATCGCGGTTGTATACGCGGAGAGCTGGATCAGCAATTTGATTTGGCCCAGGTAGTGGGACCATGGTCAGAATGCCTAAGCCAGTTCCCTGCGAAACAAAGTCGAATGACTCTGTGACCGTACCACCAGCACCTGTAGAACTGCCACCAAACGAACGGAAGGCAGTACCGTACCGCGTAACAGGATCAAGCGGGACGTTGATCGTTGTAAAATCGAGATTCATGCTAAAGCCACCGATGGATCCAGAAGATCCAAGGGCAAACTCGTCACCACGAATGCGGATGTAGTATGTCAGATCCGGATCACTTCGAACCACTGCAAACGCATCATTCAGACGACCAGTTTGTGAATCACCCTTAATGAAGTTGCCGTCACTGTCGTAGATGTCAAGGCGGGGGTCCAGCAAACCAGCATTGCCAATATAGAGAGTCGCAATGCCGTTATACTCATCGCCTGATCCGGTGGTGACTTTGTAAAGGCGATCATTGCCGTTTGTCACAATGTTGCCGGCGGTGGTATTTTGCCCATTCATGTCCAGCGAGATGGTGGCGACACTCGCATTGACTCGAACTGTGTACGCGCCTGTTGAGCCGGTTCCTGTTGTATTGTCAGACATAACACGCACGTAGTAGGTTGTGCCTGACTCTGCTTTAAAGACTGCACGTCCATCTGTGAAGACACCGCCAGTCAGTGTACCATCGTTAGAGCTTGCACTGACCAGTGTTGCGTCGGCTGTGTATACCTCGACGCGAGAGTTCAGTGAGCTTGCGCTGTTGATCGTGTCCGCCCAGATTGACACCAGATCGTCGCTCGGTGCAACAAACTGGAAGACATCGTCATCGAGCGCTGGATTGATAATGCCGGTTGAACTTCCAACGCCCGCGGTAAGTGTAATTGGCGTCGCACCAATGCCCGAGAGTGGAAGGCCGAAGCTCGGGTGATCGCCACCAAGCAGCAGTCGCTGCTCAAGCTGATCAAGACCTTCGAATCGTCCCGCAGCTTTCGCAAGCCGCGATGCAGTGCGAAGATTTGCACGCGGCTGGCCTGATTGTGCGTTGTTAGTCTGATTGATCATCGGGTAACTCTCCGTGATTCGTCTTGATGGTGTCTCGGATTAAACGGGCACAAAGCAAAGCGCGTACCACAACTGCATGGTACGGTCTTCGCAGAAGCGCTGCTGGCATCATGCGTCATTGACAGGCAGAAATCACTGCGTGTGTGCGCACACCCAATCAGCTCTGGTTGAGGATTGGAAGTGTACGGTGCCTCTGCCATACAGGTCTCACATCCGCACGTGACAATCATCATGCCAAAGTGCGATACTACGTGGTGCGTTCGCGACTCTCATCCTCGCCGCTGACTCAGATCAGGGGGGACGGCGCCTTCAGCCTGAAGCACGCAGCTTCATGACTGGGTGCTCCCGCAGGGGGTACGGGAGCAAAGGTCCTACAGCATACAGGACTTCGAGCGCTGTGTCGAGCGAAATTCGTGATTTTTATCACGCAAACTGGGACACGCAGCGCAGTCCGGATGCACCGACCACATCATTATAGATACTCGTGATAGTCTCAACGGTTCCAGAAGCTGCTGTGAATTCTGGTTGAAAGAGGCATGGCAGCAGAGAATCACAAGATGCTTAACTCGTGATATTCGCAGAAAGTGTCCAGTTGACCACGTGTTCGGCAAGTATGTCGACACTGTCGTAGATCGGCACCGGGCAGCGCTCTGCGGTTGTGGCCAGTTGACCCTCAGAGCAGCACAGCAGAATGGAATCTACTCCCCGGTCGAGCAGCCGATTGATGATTTCGTCGATCTTTGCCTGAGAAGCAGACGAAACCTCACCGAAGACAAGCTCCCCAAGGATGATTGCGTGCAGGATGTCAGAGTCTGATTCTGCCGGTGCAACAGCCTTGATGCCCTTCATCCCCAATGCTGTCTGATACACGGATCCGCCCGTAACCCACTTTGTCCCAAGAAGACCAACCGTGGAGCGATTGTCCCGCTCGATGACGGTTGTGGCTGTGTCAGTCATTGCAATCCAGGGGATTGGAGAGTCTGTTTCGGCAAGGTGAAGTGAGAACTGAACGGCATTATCGGGCGTAACACAAACTTCAGCACCGGCGTGATGAAGGATTCGAGCTGACTTTGCCAACAAGCCACCAACGGCTGGCCAGTTCAACTGTTCAGCAGCCCTGATGTACTCGGTAAGCGGTTCGTTGTGGAAAGTAATGCGTGGCTGTTGTGAAGCGGGAAGGGTGTGAGCTATGTGGGCAAAGAGGCGCTTGTAAAAAAGAGATGCACCAACCGGAGAGACAGCTGCCACGCCAATGTGGCGAGGGAGCGAAGCGGGATCACCACGCACGACAGTTGCCAGAGATGGTGACTGTGATTCCAAGCATGCATCATATACCTAAACTCATTCAAGGCGGGAGAGATTCAAGGTCTCGTGATTTATAGGACTACGCTTGCGTATTCATACCCTTATTGGTGTAATGCAAGTACACTCAGTCCATGTGCTCAGCGTTCCAGGTTCTTGGCTTGCCGGAGAAGTTCGATTTGACCGAACGGCAGATCGAGAGCGCGTATATGTCGCGTGCCTCGACAACGCATCCAGATCTTCTTGATGCAACAGAAGATGCCGAACTTCTGTCGGCAGTCTTGAACAAGGCTAGGCAGTGTCTTCTCAATCCGGAATCGCGCGCACAGGAGTTGCTGAGAATACTGGCGCCACCAGAGACGATGTCTGACACGTCGCTACCCGAAGGCTTTCTGATGGACATCATGGACGCACGGATGGGTATGGAGATGGCGTTGTCATCCGAAGATGTAGATGAGATTGAAAGGTGGCGAGTGTGGGCTCAAACCCAAAGGACCGGATACATGGAGCAGGTTGGCGGTATGTTTGAGTCACTACCCAGCATAGGTGATGCAGAGATCCACAAGAAAGCGCATGAGATCAAGCAAACGCTGAACGCGTGGCGATACATTGAGCGGATGCGAAACCAACTGGACGAGCACATGGACATAACACAATGATTGTTGTCCTGTTGTTGCTTCTGCCGGTGCTGTTGTTTGTGTCGGGCGTCTGTTCTGCTGCTGAGACCGCCTTCTTCTCGTTGACTCATCGTGATCGGATGGAGTTACAGCGAGCGCATCCCGCGGTCGATCTGCGCGTTGCAACAGTAATCTCTAACCACAGAGCGCTCTTGCTGACGATCCTGTCTGCAAACACGGTTGTCAATGTGTGCATCTTTGTTCTCGGTACGATGCTTGGATGGCAGGTCCATGACAAGGCCGCTGCGACCGCGGTCGGTATTGCGACTGTGCTGGCCGTTATTCTCTTTGGTGAGGTTCTGGCCAAGGTGCTTGCGACAAAGTTTCGAGTGCAGTACTGCCTGCTGTTCTCGCGTCTGTGGCTTGTGATTCATACTGCGTTTCAGCCTATACGTATTGTGCTGAATGCGGTGCTTGAACCATTGGTGCGCATTTGCATGCCTCGATCGCAGAAACGGGCAAAGCTCGCGCCGAAGGATGTGGGAACGCTTCTGTCAACCGGCGCGGACGAGGGTGTGATCGCATCGCACGAGCACTCTCTGCTCGAGCGTGTTGTTGCGATCGGAAACGTGCAGACAACACACGTTATGATCCCACGTTCGGTCGTGCGATGGTGTGACGTCAACGCAAAGCCGCATGACGTGAAAGATATTGTGCGAGGAACCCACATCGCGCTTCTTCCCGTTGGTGAAGGTGGAATCGATGCTGGTGTTGTGGGACTTCTAGATGTTAATACCTACCTTTATGAAGTCGAGTTGCACAGCGTCGCAGATATCCGATCGCATCTCGTTGATGCGAGGTACGTTCCAGAGACCACTCGTCTAGATGCACTTCTGACGAT